>CALLUJ010000136.1 GCA_938011245.1 uncultured Aquimarina sp.
CTAAAAACGAAAAACAGCTTGAAGAAAATGTTTATAACCCTATGAAGATGCTAACTCTAAATAGTGACAGAGTTGCTAAATATTTTAAGCATAAGGATATAAAATATGCAGCGTAAAAAAATCTATTTTTATTACCGTTGGATTAATAACCAAAGAAAGAGCCACTCGTTTAGAGGGTAGTTTTGGTAAAGAAAAAGAATATTATCACCTCAAAAAAATCAAAGCTAAAACAAAAGCTACCGAAAAACTCTGAATATTTTTTGGCACCCATACTGCTAATGCTCTAGAAATAGGCAGAAGGATACAACATAGCCAAGCACAAGTAGCAGCCTAAATTTAAAGAAACACCAAAAAAAAAGGGATAACTATGTCTTGTTAGTTCGAAAAACCAGCACTTTAGGAAAGTAGTGACCAAAAAAATGAAAATCCAAGATCGGAATCTATCAAATCTTAGATTTTTTATAAGCATCTTTATGAAATAGCCTTATTTTCTGAATACGCCTTTAAAGTTTTATGCTTATCGGATATCACCTGTATTTGTGTTATCTAATTTTAGTTGCTTTAACTGTAGAATTAACACTAAGGAATTGTTTAGTGTGGTTTGGCTTTATAATTAAAAGCAGAGGGTTTTCAAATTTTAAAACTACAAAGCATTTAACGCTAGCTTAAGTCTTCACTTAACTTTTGAATTAATTCTTTAGTTGTTTCGTAGGTAATAAACTCTCCATTTTTTATGTATGAAATTTGTCCGTTTTCTTCACTTACTACTAAAGCAACAGCATCTGTTTTCTGCGTAATACTTATTGCCGCTCGGTGCCTTAAACCAAAACGTAATGGAATATTAACATCTCCCGAAACAGGCAAAATAATTCTTGTTGCCGTTATATTATTCTTTTCAATAATCATTGCCCCATCGTGCAAAGGACTATTTTTATAAAAAATACTTTCAATAATGGGAACATTAACTTCGTTATTCATCCTATCCCCAGAATTTTTTACAAAATCTAACGGAGTATTTCTTTTGATAACTATTAATGCTCCTGTAAAGGTAGCACTCATATTTTCACATGCTTTTATTAATGCTGGAATATTTGTTTCTGTAGTAGACTGGTTATCTTTTATAAACTTTAGTTGCGAAAAAAAACGCTTCCTAGAAGATAAGTTTGCCGAACCTATCATTAATAAAAATTTACGTATTTCTTGTTGAAACACTACAATTAAAGCAAACATTCCTACTCCAATAAATTCTCCTAAAACAGAACTTAACATTACCATATTAAGTGCTTCCGTTAGTTTCCAAACACCATAAATAATAACAATTCCTACAAAAATATTAATAGCTGCTGTTCCTCTTACTAATTTATAAATATAATATAGCAATGTGGCTACTAATACAATGTCTATAATATCTAAAAACCGTAAATCTATCAAAATAAGTATGTGTATTACTAAAAGTTAAATTTAATGGTTTTGTTGCATTTTCAAAGCTTCATATAACAAAATACACTCTTTAGCTTCTTTTACATCATGCACTCGAAGTAAATTAGATCCTTTTTGAAGAGCTACCATGTGTAGAGCTGTAGTACCGTTTAAGGCCTTTTTTGAAGTTGTGTTTAATGTTTTATAAATCATAGACTTTCTAGATATACCTGTTAAAACAGGGACTTCTAATGCTGATAAATAATCCAACCCATTAAGCAATTCAAAATTGTGTTCGGAAGTTTTTGCAAATCCAAAACCAGCATCTACAATTATATCATTAATTCCATAAGCTCTCGCTTCCGCTATTTTTTCAGAAAAATAATAACACACTTCGGTAGTTACATTTTTATATTCTGCTAAAGATTGCATAGTCTGTGGTGTACCTTTCATATGCATCATAATATAAGGCACATTAAACTCTGCTACTGTTTTCATCATTTCACTATCTAAGTTTCCTGCCGAAATATCATTAATCACTCCTGCTCCACTATCTAAACAAGCTTTTGCCACTTCACTCCTAAAAGTATCTATAGATAGTATAACTCCTGGAAATTCTTTAACTAAAAGCTTTACTATAGGTTGAACTCTACTTATTTCTTCTAAAACGGTTATATCTTGTGCGCCTGGTCTAGAAGAATATCCTCCTAAATCTAAAAAATTAGCTCCTTCCTCTATTAACTGCTCTGCTTTTTTAACAATTAAATATTCATTTTTCAACTTTCCACCATCATAAAACGAATCGGGAGTAAGGTTTAAAATTCCCATTATTTTTGGTGAAATAAAATCTATTAGCACTCCAAGGCAATTTATCGTCATTAAGTTTAATTTTGTGCTACAATTAAAAACAACTTTTTTTTTAAATTGCTGTTTTCTTTTTTTAAGAAAGTCTAAATTACAATTTTTTATGCAAAATACTTCCGAACAATACGACGCTGTAATTACCCAGTGTAGAAAATTATTTATTAATAAAATGAAAGATTACGGTTCTGCATGGCGCATTCTTAGACTTCCTTCTCTTACCGATCAAATTTTTATAAAAGCGCAACGTATTCGAGGTTTACAAGAAAATGAAGAGCAAAAAATTGATGAAGGACAAGAGTCTGAATTTATTGGAATTATCAACTATTGCTTAATGGCATTAGTCCAAATTGAAAAAGGAATTGCTTCACAACCCGACTTATCTTTGGAAGAAGCAACTAAATTGTACGACACCTATATTGCAAAAACCAAAGTCTTAATGCAAGCTAAAAATCACGATTATGGAGAGGCTTGGCGCGATATGCGCGTAAGTTCGTTAACTGATTTGATTATCCAAAAGCTACTTCGCGTAAAACAAATTGAAAATAACCAAGGTAAAACTTTAGTTAGCGAGGGGATTGGTGCTAACTATCAAGATATGATTAATTATTCCATTTTTGCGATGATTCATTTGTCTTAAGAATTATTAATTGTAATTATTTATTAAAATTCTTTACATATAAATAAATCGCTTTAAATTTAAAAAACTGTAACTAAAATAGAAAAATGAAGGCAATTGTAGGCATCTGTAGAATTTTCGTAGGAATTTTATTCATTATTTCAGGATTTATAAAGCTTAACGACCCATTGGGGTTTTCTTATAAATTACAAGACTACTTTGCCGAAGATGTTCTTAATTTAGTATTTCTAAAACCATATGCTTTAGGCTTAGCCATTTTTATAGTTATTTTTGAAGTATTAGTAGGTGTATTTTTACTGTTAGGGCAGTATATAAAGTTTACAATATATTCTCTATTAGGAATGATTGTCTTTTTCACTTTTCTTACTTTTTATTCTGCCTATTTTAACAAAGTAACCGACTGTGGGTGTTTTGGAGATGCACTTCCGCTTACTCCATGGCAGTCTTTTTACAAGGATCTAATTCTTCTTTTTTTAATTATTATTCTCTGTTTTGGACAAAAACATATTACACCGTTTTTTGGAAAATTTATAAATGTAATTGTTATTTTTATTAGTTTTATTGTCTCGTTATGGTATGCTAATCACGTACTTATGCATTTACCTGGTATTGACTTTAGAGCCTATAAAATAGGTGTTAATATAACAGAAGGGATGAGCACACCTCCAAACGCTCCAAAATCAAAATTTAATTATTATTGGACATTCGAAGAGAATGGGAAAGAAAAAACCATTACTACATCGGGAGCTTACCCTAAAACCACAGGTAAATTTGTAAGCTACGAGACCGAAGAAATTCAAAAAGGTTACGAACCTCCTATTCACGATTTTTCAATAGAAAAAGATGGAGAAGATTTTACAGAGTCCTTTTTGAAAAGAGAAAAACTAATTGTTATTGTTGCTTACAAGATTGATAATGCCAATAAAGATGGTTTAATGAAATTAAAAGCATTAACCAACAAAGCAGAAAAAACAGGATATACCGTAATAGGACTTTCTAGTTCTTTGTCTTCCGAATTACAAAAAGTAAGTAATACGTATCAAATTTCGTTTCCTTTTTATAGTACCGACATGACTGCTTTAAAAACTATTATACGTTCTAATCCCGGAATTATTCATTTAGAAAAAGGAACTATACAACAGAAGCTACATTGGAATGATGCCGAAAAATTAGAATTACCATAATGCTAGCATACCTGTTTAAAAAATTAAGCTATACGCTAATCACACTTTTTGGAGTACTTACTGTTATTTTTGGTCTATTCAACATCCTCCCTGGCGATCCTGCCGAAATGATGCTAGGACAAAATGAAAGTAAAGCTCAATTAGAGGTTATTCGAAAAAAGTACGGTTTTGATAAACCTTTGCACAAACAGTACTTATACTACCTCAACGACCTTTCTCCTTTATCCTTTCATAATACAAATTCCGAGCATTTTACTTTTTATAGCACCAAAAAATACGGTGGTATAAAAATATCTACTACAGAGAGCTTTCTTTTGGTTTTAAAATGGCCTTATCTAAGAAAGTCAATCCAAAAGAACGATAAAAAAGTTAGCGACATATTATCGGAAACTCTTCCCAACACGGCAATACTTGCTATAACTTCAATAAGTATAGCCCTTTGTATAGGTATTGGAATGGGTATTCTGTCGGCTCTTAAAAAGGACACGTGGTTAGATAGATGTTTACAAATAGTAAGTACTTTTGGGATGAGTGTGCCTTCTTTTTTTAGCGCCATCTTAGTAGCTTGGTTATTTGGATTTGTTTGGCATAAATATACTCACCTCCCTATGTCTGGAAGTTTATATGATTTAGACGACTTTGGAGAAGGAAGAATTTTAAAACTACAAAATTTAATACTTCCTGCTATTGTTTTAGGAGTTCGTCCTTTAGCTGTAGTTACACAATTAATGAGAAACTCTCTACTAGAGGTGTTACAGCAAGACTATATTAGAACAGCAAAAGCTAAAGGTTTATCCACCGCCACTATTATTTACAAACATGCTCTTAAAAATGCTTTAAACCCTGTAATAACTGCTATATCGGGATGGTTCGCATCCATGTTAGCTGGAGCTGTTTTTGTAGAATATATTTTTGGATGGAACGGTATAGGTAAAGAAATTGTAGATGCCCTTAACGCATCCGATTTACCAATTGTTATGGGTGCCGTACTCGTAATTGCACTTATATTCATTGTAATCAATATATTTGTAGACTTAATATACGGATGGTTAGATCCGCGCATAAAACTAACCACTTAAAAAACTTCTTTAAAAGAATATTATGAGACAAAAAATTGTTGCTGGAAACTGGAAAATGAACAAAAATATTGCAGAAACCAAAAGTCTAATTGCTGATTTAAAAGCACAAACTAACACTTCTGGTGCTCGTGTAATTATTACGCCTTCTTTTGTAAACCTTACTACTGCTGTAGAAGCCGTAAAGGGATCTAATATAGAAGTAGCAGCACAGAACATGAGCCAGCACGACAGCGGTGCTTATACTGGAGAAACTTCTGCGGCAATGCTTAAAAGTGCAGAAGTAAATATTACTCTTTTAGGACATAGTGAAAGACGTGCTTACTTTGGTGAAACCGATACATTATTAGCCGAAAAAGTAGATAAAGCTTTAGCAGAAAATATTGAAGTAATTTTTTGTTTTGGTGAAGAGCTAGACGAGCGTAAAAGCGGAAAACATTTTGACGTAGTAGCTTCTCAAATTTCTAACGCCTTATTTCATTTAAGTGCAGATGCTTATAAAAATATTGTATTGGCTTATGAGCCTGTTTGGGCAATTGGTACTGGAGAAACTGCTAGTGCAGAACAAGCACAAGAAATGCATGCCTTTATCCGTAAAACATTAGCCGATAAATACACTAACGAATTAGCTGATAGTGTTTCTATACTTTACGGAGGAAGCTGTAAACCAAGTAATGCCGAAGAAATTTTTTCTAAACCTGATGTAGATGGTGGTCTTATTGGTGGAGCTTCTTTAAAAGCCGATGACTTTTTTGGTGTGGTAAATGCTAATAAGTAAAAAATATCGTTTTGTAGTACCCAATAGTTAACACTGTATTACAGCAATAGTATTTAAAAGGTTTCTTAGTTTTTAACTTTGAAACCTTTTTTATTTTACAAATTTGTGCTAATTTTATGTAAACAGCATTCTTAAAAACTATTTATCTTAATATAACTTCAATTAGAATAAGCCGTTTTATCAAGAAAGGCCTTATAAGTTTCTTTGGATACTCCTGAAAAAATAACATATAATTTCGATACTTCACGTAAAATAATCCATGTAGATATGGATGCTTTTTATGCATCGGTAGCACAATTGGATAATCCTAATTTAAAAGGAAAAGCAATTGCCGTAGGAGGAACTAGCGATAGAGGTGTAATTAGTGCTGCTAGCTACGAAGCTCGAAAATTTGGAGTACGCAGTGCAATGAGTAGTGTGCTAGCTAAAAAATTATGTCCACATCTAATTTTTGTAAAACACGATTTTAATAGATACAAAGAAGTATCGGAACAAGTGCGAGAAATTTTTTTTGAATATACCCATTTGGTTGAACCCTTATCTTTAGACGAAGCGTACTTAGACATTACCATTAATAAAAAAGGAAATCCTAGTGCTACTTTAATTGCTGAAGAAATACGAACAAAAATTTTAAAAAAAACAGGTTTAACGGCTTCTGCTGGCATTTCTATTAATAAATTTTTAGCTAAAGTGGCAAGCGATTACAACAAGCCTAATGGGCAAAAAACCATATCCCCTAATAAGGTTATTTCTTTTTTAGAAGCGTTGGATATTCGTAAATTTTACGGCGTGGGCAAAGTAACACAAAAAAAAATGTACGACTTTGGGATTTATACTGGCAAAGATTTAAAACAAAAATCGAAGACATTTCTTATTACTAATTTTGGAAAATTGGGCGGCCATTATTTTAATATAGTTAGAGGTATTCACAATAGCGAAGTAAAACCGCATCGTACTCGAAAATCTATTGGGGCAGAACGCACATTTAGCACCAATTTGGCTTCCGAAATATATATGGAAACGCGTTTAAAAGAACTTGCTGAAGAATTAGAACGTAGATGTCAAAAAGGAAAAATAGCAGGCAAAACAGTAACCTTAAAAATTAAATACAGCGATTTTTCTAAACACACCCGTTCTAAAACTTTAGCGCTCTATATTGCTAATGCCGATTTGATTTTTGAAGTAGCCAAAAAACTATTATACCAACAAAAAATTGAAAATTCAGTTCGTTTATTGGGTCTATCGCTTACCTCGCTAAATAATATAGAAAAAAAGAAAACTCCAATTGTTTCTCCAAAAATGGATGTTCAATTAGAGTTCAAGTTTTAATTATGTATTAAAAAATCTTTTTTAATTAATCGTTTTTATTCTAGTAAGATGCGTTTTCTGAAACATCTGTTAGTGTCTTCATAAACGCCACTAAATCCTTTTTATCTTGTTCTGTAATATCCAATTTATCAAACGGTAAGGTTTGGTGTGGCACATTAAAGCCTAATCCTTCCCCACCTCCTTGGACATAAAAATCTACTACCTGTTCCAATGTGTTGTACACTCCATTGTGCATATATGGAGCGGTAAGCGCTATATTCCTAATGCTTGGCGTTTTAAACATCCCTTTATGAAGAGGAGACTCATACATAAAATAAAAACCAGTATCATTATCTAACTTTTGGTTTTTAGCAGTTTCAGGCACACCTATTACTTCTTTTTCTGTTTCATTAAAAAAAGGAGGTACTGTTCCATTAGTTAAGGGCATAAAATGGCATGTAGCGCATAAGGCTTTTCCCATAAATAAATTAAATCCATTTTTCTCACTAGTGGTAAATGTATTTTCTTCTGCCCTTATATTTTTATCAAATTTAGAATCGAAACTTTGAAGTGTAGCGATATAAGCTGAAATTGCTCTAAAAATATCCGTATTCTTTTTCAATGGCATTTTGTAGGCATCAAAAAATAATTTTCGATAATTCTCGTCTTTAAGAATAGTATCCGAAAATTCATGTGATGGGTTATTAAATTCTTTTTTGTTTTCAAACACCATTCCTATTTGGTTTATTAAAGTGTTTGCTCTTCCATCCCAAAAAAAACCTTGTTGGTAAATACTATTTAGTAATGTAGGGGTATTTCTAGCAAGAGGATTTCCATTGTTATCTAAGCCAAATTTTTTACCATCGGCATAAGCCTTAGAAGGAATATGGCATGTAGCACAAGACATGCTTTTATTTTTTGAAAACTCCGTATCAAAAAATAATTTCTCTCCTAAAGCAACAATTTCCTTAGAAGGGTTTTGGTCATTTTTATCTTTAAAAAAAGCTACATTAAAACTATTGCTTTCAAAAAAAGTTACTGCATCAAAATTAAAAGGAGAACTATTCCCTTTTGGACTCCATAGCTGAGAAGTTTGTCTAATATTGACCCAGTTTTTAGTTATTTTATTTAAATAGTTTCTAATAAATGTAAAACGATCAAAAGTTTCAAAATCAGAATTTTGATTAATAAAATGAATGGATTGTGCTATATTTTTACTAAAATCTAAATCTAAACCGCTATTTTTTCTCTGAATAATGGGTTGTAGAGACATTTTATAAATTTCAAATAAACTTTGAAGCGACGTTTGGGTTTCTAATATGCTTAAACCACTTACTGGAGTATCAAACCCTGCCATTGATAATGAAACCAAACGCATTAATTGCTGATGTGTAGCAATAAAAAATCGTTTTGGAGTAAGTTTCCTTTCTTTGATACCATGGTTTAGATTTTTCAAAAATCCTTTTAAAATAAAAACTTCACGTTGAAGATTATCTTCATTAATTTCGTTTTCATATAACGTTTCCTCCAATTTTTGTAATCCCACTGGAGTAATTACTTTACCACTATCATCTTTATAAATGGGTAGCGCAGGTCCATTAGCTTTGTGCCCAACTTCGGGATTAATATAAGAGGCAAAAGGTTCTGCTATTTTAAAGGCTTTTCTTAATTCTTTAAAATAATTTTTCTTTACGAGCCCAGATGTCTCAGGATTTTTTAAAGAATCGAGATAGTGTATCGCTATCTCCATACTTTGGCTATAATACTTTTGTACCTCTATCCAATTTACTCTTATGGGTATAACTTCCTTGTTATCATTACGTTCGTATGAATGATTTTTAGAATTATTGCAAGAAATTATAACTACAAAAAGTGGTAATATTTTTAAAATAGTATTATACATAACAGTAAATTCAAAAGGCCTCACATAAAATATGTGAAGCCAATTAATAGTTTTCTCAAAATGAATTATCTAGGTAGGCCTTTAAGAATAACAATTTGAGATGCTTGATCGTCTTCTCTAGAACAAAATCTAGTAGATCTAGGATCACAAACCTGATTGCCAGACCTATCGTGGTTATTGTCTAAATTTTTAAAATCGTCACTTTCCCAGTAATGAGGCTGTAATGCTAAAATAAAAGTATCTGGAACTCCTATCTTATCAGAAATATCTATTAACGCTCCAAACTCCCCACTTAAGCCAGTACTTTTATTAGGGTCTAAGTCTTGTCTTACTACTAAATCAAGAACAGTATTTGCGTTGTTTCCATTTAAATCTGTTTGGTAAATCCTTGCTGCATGCCCTCTACTAAACGAGTTTGGATCTTCTTGTACATATACAAAGTTTTCCGTTACACAAATATTATCGGGACTTTGCAATTCTGCTAAATTACCGTCCATTTTATTAGTATCTGTGTTTCCGCTTATAATTTGAGTTAATTTACCTTCTAATGGGTTGGTTTCATCTAATTCTAACTTATAAACCGTACCCCAGTCGTTGTATGTTCCATTTCCTGGTCCTCTACCAGTAACGGCAAAGAATACATTACGAGCATTATCGTCAGAACCTTTTTGGTAATCTACATCTTCAACTCTCATAAATTGACTTGCATTAACTTCATTACATGCTTGTCCCATTTCTGTAAAAGTTAAGTCTTTTCCATTTTCTATTTCTACAAATTCTACCTCGTAGGAGGTTTGAAAATCAAGATCACTTTCGTCATACTGAACATCAGCTACAGCATCCATTACTCCGTTGGATCCGTCTGATATTTGTTTAGTTCTTAACACATAAATTTTACCGTTTTCTAAGTCCGCATCTCCATTTTCAGATAAATACATGATTACTTGTCCTTCTGCAAATTGAGCTCCTCTTTCGTCTTGATCGTCTCCTCCTATTAAAACGGTTTTCCCTGGATAAGTGTTTTTTGGTAAGGGCACAATGTTTTCCCAAGCAAATTCTCCAAAAGCATCCATTCCAAAATCGGCTTGTGGAGTAGGAACTTCTACACGAGGGTCTATTCCTTTTACATCAAAATTAAACGCCTCTGATGCCGATAAAAAAATATCTTTATCACCACCGTGTATTTCTTTTTCCCACATAGTTGCAGAACATTGTCTTGCCACATCTGCAACTCCAGAATCTAGCAAATAATCTCCAGAAACTGGATTTAAATTAGCATCTAATCTAATCCTAGCCACTCCATAAGTATCTTCGCAATTTACCACATACATATAACCGTCTCCATCTTTTAAAAAACCTGCACCATCTGCCGATCCTGCTAAACGGAAATTATTGTCTCCCAATGGTTTATCTGTCGTAGCTATTAAAGAATAGGCTTCTACAAAGTTAAATTGACCCGATAAAGCAACTAATGGCTTAGTTACAATACCGTTAGATTTATTTGAAAACATGGCATCTAAAGTAACATCAACTCCATTTTCTCCTTGTTCACCAGGTTCTCCCTGTTCTCCTCTTGGCCCTATATCTCCGTCGGTTCCGTCTTCGCAGCTTGTAATTCCTAAAATTAATGTACTTGCAAGCAGTGTGTTTACAAATACTGATTTAAAATTTTTCATTGCTATTAGTTTAATTATTTGGTAGTCCAAAACTAATGTGCAAAAATGGCTAAAAGGTTAACTCATCATTTAGGATTAGTTACTTCATTTTTATTTTTAGATTAAGAAGTTTAAACTAAAGTTAGGAACACTTGTTAATATAGATAACTTAATAACAATAAATTAACGTTGTTACTAAAATTATAGTCAATTAATCATCAACACATTAAAAAAAATGTAATACTAAATTAAGAGTATGAAACCTTTTTAATTACACAAAACTAACCTTAAACTTAATTTTAGAATTGTTTTATGTTTTTCTGATAAAATTCCGTTAACAAAAAAGCAACATTAAAAATATTATTTAAATAAATTATCCTAGCTTTAAAGTAATATAAACCGGAAAATGATCACTGTAACCTCCTGTATATTTTCTTCCCACGTATGTACGAAATGGATTCCCTTTGTAACGCCCTCTATATATTTTTAAAAATTCGTCATCAAAAATTTTTGCAGAACTAAAACTGTGTTTCCCAGAAGTATATTTATGAAAGTTAGCACTAAAAATAATTTGATCAAACAAGTTCCAATTCCCCCTATAAGACAACGTTCCTGCGTATTTAGTGTGCAATTTATTCATAGGATTGTACAAATCTCCTTGCGTTAAAGTATGTAAACTTTTACTATTAGGGTCGTCGTTAAAGTCTCCCATTACAATAATTTTAGCTTCTTCTCCTTCTTCTTTTTTAATACGATCTATAATTTCTCTATTTTTTTCGGCTGCAGCTACACGTTTATATTCGGTAAGATCCGCACCATCTCTACGAGAAGGCCAATGGTTTACCAATACATGCATTTTTTCCTTATTAAGTAATCCTGTTACATGAAGTATGTCTCTAGTATAATCGCGTTCCCCTTCATAATTTTCGACATACAAAGTCACCGATTCTTTATCTAAAACTTCAAAATACTTTTTTTGATATAGAAAAGCTACATCAATACCTCTTTCGTCTGGAGAGTTAAAATGTACAATACCATAATTTTTATTTTTTAGATGTTTAGATTGTACCAAATCTTGGAGTACTTTTAAGTTCTCGACCTCTGCTAAACCAATTAAAGTAGGTGCTTTGCTTGTTTGACGAAAACCAATATTGGAAATTGCGGTTCCTATTTTGAAAATCTTTTTTTCGTAACGCTTTAAAGTCCAGTTTTTTTCCGAATCTGGAAGAAAATCATCATCTAGCGTATTAGGGTCGTTAACAGTATCGAATAAGTTTTCAATATTATAAAAAGCTACGGTATATAAATCTGTTTGCGTAGTAGCGGTATGGTATTTTCTGTAAGCCATTAGGGTTTGGTATAGTTATATGTATTATAACATAATAAATACATTATCTGTCATGTAAAATATAAAAATGCTTACAGCCTACAAAATTTAAGACGTATTGTTTGTCTCTTTAAAACATTGCAAAAACTTATCTTTGTCTTTCAATTTTTGGTGAATGATAGAAAAGGAAACCGTTACCTATGAAAAGGCTATTTTAATAGGTGTAATTACTCATGAACAAAACGAGGAAAAGCTTACCGAGTTTTTAGATGAATTAGAGTTTTTAACCTTTACAGCAGGAGGGGAAGTTATTAAACGCTTTACCCAAAGGGTAGATGTGCCTAATTCCAAAACTTTTATTGGGTCGGGAAAATTAGAAGAAGTAAAAGCTTATGTAGATCAACATATAGTAGGGACTGTAGTTTTTGATGATGAACTTACTCCTTCTCAACAAAAAAATATCGAACGTATATTAGAAATTAAAGTAATAGATCGCACCCATTTAATATTAGATATTTTTGCACAACGGGCTCAAACAAGTTATGCTCGTACTCAGGTAGAATTAGCTCAATATCAATACTTACTTCCTCGATTAACTGGGTTATGGACTCACTTAGAACGTCAAAAAGGAGGTATTGGAATGCGTGGTCCTGGAGAAACTGAAATAGAAACCGATAGGCGTATTGTAAGGGATCGCATTACTCTTTTAAAGAAAAAATTAACCACTATAGACAAACAAATGGCTACTCAACGCGGGAACCGTGGAAAATTAGTTCGTGTAGCTTTAGTAGGATATACAAATGTTGGGAAATCTACATTAATGAATGTGATTTCTAAAAGTAAGGTATTTGCCGAAAATAAACTTTTTGCCACCTTAGATACTACTGTACGAAAAGTGGTTATTGGAAATCTTCCTTTTTTACTAAGTGACACTGTTGGATTTATCCGAAAGTTACCCACACAATTAGTAGAAAGTTTTAAAAGTACTTTGGATGAAGTAAGAGAAGCCGATTTGTTATTACATGTCGTGGATATCTCTCATCCGCAGTTTGAAGATCATATTGAATCGGTTAATACTATCTTAAATGATATTGATTGTAAGGACAAGCGTACTATTATGGTTTTCAATAAAATTGATGCGTACACACATGAAACTATAGCTGACGAAGACTTTAGCACCGAACCTACTAAAGCACATTATACTTTGAAAGATTGGCAACAAACTTGGATGAGTAAAGTAGGCGATAACGCTTTATTTATTTCTGCAATTAATAAAGAAAATATGGAAAGTTTTAGGAGACGTACCTATAAAGAAGTACGAGACATACATGTAACTCGTTTTCCATATAATAATTTTTTATATCCCGAAGAGTTTGAAGCTTATTCACAAGATTAATTAATTTACACTTTTATCAAGGGATAGAATACACTGGATTATTTCAATTCGAAAAATTATTAAACCATTAAATCTCATTATTTTTGAATAAACGTTATTCCTAAAAGATTTTAATGAAAATTAAATTATCCTACTTTGTGTTTTTTTATATACTTACTTCTTTGAGCATACGTGCCCATGCGCAAACTTTGACAGATTATATTAACGAAGCTTCTAAAAACTATTCGTTTTCATCAAATACTGCTACTAACATAAACCAAAACACTACTACTCAATTAAAATTTGGGTATTTTATTAACCCACAATATACTATATCGGGAGCACAAAGAGCTTATGTAGAATTAAATCAAGATATTCCATGGATAGGAAAAGGTAATATTTCTAGAAAATGGTATCGCGAATCACGGAAAAGAACGCAGCTCTTAAAACAACAAGAATTAGAATTACTTCATTTTCAAATAAAAGAACATTATTACAAGATGTATCAATTTCAAAAACAAAAAGAAATTTATGCTGCTTGGGCTGAAGATTTACGAGTGTTTATTGCTTCTTCAAAAAAGAACACTAATATTGAATCCAATAATGTTCTAAAACACTATGAAAATCAAACAAAATTAATTGAGGTTACTCAAAAATTTCAGATTACGGATGGTCTTTATCAAAATGAGGTTATTATTTTTAATGAGCTCTTAAGGAGTGAATCCTTAGACGAGCCTAGATTGCCTTTTTTACTAGCCATGCCAGAGGAAGAAATTGAATTTCAATTTCCAGACCCCTACGAATCTTCATCATTCCTCAATTATGAAAACGATATTTTACAACAAAAATACTATAATGCATCTCAAAATCCATGGACTCCAAAAATAAGTTTAGGATTACGATATACCGATGTAACCCCAACTAATACTATTAATTTTAGATTACCTACAAAAAACCTTATAGAACCTCAACTTAAAATTCAATGGAATTTATTTTCAAAGAAAAACCCTAAGACAAATTATAAAACTACCAACCATTTATTAGACCAAAAGATATCATCTTTAAGTCATCAACTACAAATAGTTATTAATAATCAAATCTCTGCTCGAATTGCTTATGATTCTACAGTAGAGCAAATAGAAAAAATAAAAACGCTAGAAAAACAACTTAAAAACATTAATGGGGAAATTGATAATGAAAAAAAATTGCAAATTAATAGTTTAAAATATACCTTCGAAATACAACAAATTAAAGCTGTTTCGGATTATTATATTAGTACTTCTAAAATGCAGCTATATTTTTAAATTCTTTCTTAGATGAAAACATTAGTTCTTCTAATATCAAGCCTTAGTTTATTATTTATTTCTTGTAAAAACGATCCTAAAATAGCCATCCCTCCTGCTTTGAAAAACACCGATCTTAATATCGTAAAACACACTCAAAATGCCACCTTTAACAATCCTAAAAACATACTGCTTTACCAGGATTATTTGGCTATAAAAGCAGCAATGGTAAATACCAATTATCAAAAAACAGAAGATGCTGCAAAAAAAATGGGCATCGATTTTAAAACAGACAATAATTATAAGTTAATCCATCAAGTCGCTTCTTTAATGGCTAGTGCTGAAAACATTCAAAAGCAACGCGAATTTTTTGTAGGCTTAACCGAAGAAACATTAAAAATCTTAAAAAGTGATTTAAAAAACGGTCAATTTTTTGTGCAATACTGCCCTATGGCTTTTGAAGGTAAAGGAGCATATTGGATGTCTAATAGTAACGAAATACGAAATCCTTATTTTGGCGATTTAATGCTAACTTGTGGCGAGACTACCGAAATTTTAAAATAATTAATGGTGCTTTGTAAAAGCTACTTATTTTTTTGGACACCCCCCTTAATTAAAAACTTTATCGAACCTTTAATGTAAATAAGTCTTATACTTTATTTTAGAAAACATAGCAAATTAAAAAGTCATTCAACCAGAAATACAATTGTTATCTACTTGAGTTTCCAAAAAATAATTCTTTCCTACCCTTTCTAATTTTAAATTCCTGCATTCAAGTTATAAGTTCGAAAAGTTAATTTCGTTTACTTTTTCAGCAAAAATAGTTGCTGGATTATCAAAGTTAAATCTTTTTCGAGGTCTTCGATTTAATTTTTCCGTTATTTTGACAATGTAGTGTTCTTCTATGGTTTCAAAGTCTGTTTTTTTAGGTAAATATTGTCTTATTAATCCGTTTAAATTTTCGTTAGCTCCTCTTTGCCAAGAATGATATGGGTCAGCAAAATAGAAGTCTATATTTAATTGCTCAGCTATTCTTTGGAGGTCAGCAAACTCCTTACCATTATCTGATGTAATGGTCTTAATAAACGGCTTCCGTAGCCTATGGTAATGTACATTACCATAGGCTTACAAGTGTTTCCTAGACATCTGGTGTCTTACCTTAATTTGGGAGTTGCACTCTTTACCTTTTTCGGAGAAGGTTTTTGCTTTTTAGAACTATTCACTGGTGCTGAACTACCTTTCCTTGACTGACTTCCAAATTTTCCATCTCCCAAAAATCGATCCAAACCAGGTCTTTTTGCTTTCTGCGTAGAACTTTTACCAGTCATATAAAATTGAGCTTCCTGTATTGGTGTAATATACGATGATAATGCTCCACTGATATCTAACTTTGGTATTTTAAGCTCTGGTTTTTTATTTTTTTTATTACTCATGTATTTATATATTTAAAGTTATTTGTAGCTCAAGAATATTCTAATGCACATTACAGTATTCTTGTTTTATACTATAAAGACACTTTTTAATAGGTATACCCTAAAAAAAAAGTAATTTTTCACGAAATAAGAATAAATTTTGGAGCTATTTAGTTAGGTTTTTTCCAATTATTAGGCAGTAGTTCTGTTAATTTATTAGCCTTATGTTCTGGGATTCTTTCCAAAACATCTTTAAGCCAAGTATAGGGACCTACATTATTAATCTTACAAGTAGCAAAGAAAGAATATAGCATAGCGGCTTTCTGAGCTGCCTTATGTGATCCAGCAAACAGATAATTCTTTCGGCCGAGTGCCAAGGGTCTAATGGTATTCTCTATGCGATTATTATCTATTTCATAAATTCCATCACTAGTGTATGCTACCAGTTTGGCCCATAACTTTAGAGTGTAGGAGATTGCTTTACCAATAGCACTTTTAGGAAGTACTTGAAGTGTCTGCTGTTGTAACCAAACCTCTAATGTTGTTAAAATAGGCATCGCATATAATTTTCTGTAACGCAGTCTAGTTTCTGAATTAATATTTCGTTCTCTTGATTTGCGTTCTATGGCATATAGCTTTTGGATTTGTTCCAATGCATAACTGGCTCTAGAGGCATCATTATCTAGTGCTTTCTCAAAATAACGTCTAGCATGTGCCATACAGGCCAATAGTTTTATACTTCCTTTGGTTGTCAGATTTAAATACCCGGAATATCCATCTGTCTGTATAGTTCCGTTATACTCCTGTAACATTGTTTCTGGAACTTTTTTTGATCGACTAGAATCGTATTTAAACAACACCAAGCCTTCGATAGGCGCATGATGTACCCAATGATAGCCCATATGAAGTTTTCCTTTTCTTCGTTTTGACTTGGCAGCACTTTTATGCGTATCCTGAACACCGATTGGACTTTCATCGATCTGTAAGTAGCTACTTTGTAGTATTTGTTTTTGCAAACAATCATATAAAGGAACTAATAATCGGGTTGTGGCATTAAACCATCCACATATAGTAGCTTCACTAAGAACTACACCTTGACTTTTAAAGATTTGTTGTTGTCTATAGAAAGGAAGGTGATAACAAAACTTATTGACAAGAATTTGAGATAGTAACCCAGCACCTGCATTTCCTTTTGGGATAGGTAGTAAAGGAAGTGATCCAATTACTATTCTTTGTTCTTCTGACAATATGTATTTTAGGACGTATGATTTTTCTAACAAAAATACTGGAAGGATTATATTCAAATATTTCTGTAATTTCTTCTCCAATCTTCTTCGCTCCAATAGGTAGCTCTTCTGGTTCTATAGTTTCTTCTACTCTTGGAAGGTGTGCTGCAAGTGCTTCTCTAACAGGTTGCTGCTTTGGTTTTATGTGTTATGTGTTGCTCTCTTTTGTAGGTGATCTCTATAGCATCACTATCTGAGCCAGCTGTAGTAGTTGATGTTTTTGTGAATAAATCTAATTGTCCATCTTCTGTAGCTACAAAGCGTTCACTTTTACTACCAAAAACAAGACGTTTCAATTCTAATAACTATTGTTGAAGGTACTGATAATCAAATGCTAATTTTTGATGCGCTTTAGAGAGCGTATCATAAGCTTCTTGTAGCTCAGATTCCTTATCAATAGTAGTAATTTGTTGGGGCGATTTCACTATATGAAGATATCAAAAAAATCGACATCTCACAATCATATCAACCCTTTTCTACAAGATTCTTGTACGATTTTCTTCTGCTAATATTGGTAATGGAAATACCATCAATCAATAATACTAATTGTGAATAGGTTAAAGAAATACTACCTACTTCTGTATCATAATAATGAAATCTCAAAAGTACCCGATTCTAACCGCTTATAATAGAGTATAAAGCTACTGCCACTCCAATGTAATAATTTTACTTTATCACGAGTTTTGTTGATGAAAATATATACCGATCCATTAGTAGGAGATGTAGACAACTGATTTTGTATGACTCCACAAAGTCCATTAAATCCTTTACGCATGTCTGTAGGCTTGCTATACAAATGAAACTTATGCGTAGTAGTGAGTCCAAACATTAGAAAAGAGTAATCAAGTTTTTCAATTCCTTTTTACAGATATCAGAAGGGCATTGTAGAAATACACCATTGGGATAATGGATCTCAATAGGAACTGTTTTTAAAGTTGTTATAGGATTAGCAACTTTCACAGGAATAAAGGAAGGCTCTTTATTAACGTTCTTTTTCTTAGTTTCTGGAAATTCTGCTTTAAATTTTCTATGCCAGTATTTCATGACTCCATAAGTAACACCTTGGGTTTCTCCAAAGTCCTTCAAACTGAGTGTACTCTTCTTCCAATTTCTGAGAATTTTATACATCTCTCGTTTTCGTTTAGTGTCTTCTCTTTGCATACAGCAAAGCTAAAACCTAAATACCAACTATACAATATGTGGTTTGCCATAGGCTTACAGGCTTCCATTCCTCTAGTTAGCTAATTATCACATCAGCCACTTGTTTGGCCTCTCTAGTGGCTACATATTTCATTTTCAACATGCCAGATACTCGGTCATTAATTGTTACAATGGCACCTTTGTGATTTTTCCCAATTATAGTATCTACTTCAAGATCTCCTAAGCGACATTTTTTGTCAACAATTTTAGGTCGCTTACTTATCCCTATTCGGTTTGAAATTAAACCTCGACTATCTTTCTTAGCGCCTCTCTTTCAATACCTTTTTCCTCTATTTCTAAGATGCTTATGGTAATTCCCTTTACTTTTTTTGTCTGACCAAATGAACTGATAAATACGCTCATGCGAAACGGTGGCCTTATTGTCTTTTTTTAATGATCCAACAATTTGCTCTGGACTGTAATCTTCTTTTTGAAGTTTAATCACGTCTTGCTTAATACTTTCTGTGAAACGCTCTTTTTTTGGCTTATTGGTATGACGAGTCTCGGCCTTACGATGAGCTAAGCAAGCGTAATATCGATTGTCTCGATTGTCAGAATTCCGCTTTAGCTCATTATAAATGGTAGATACGTGGATACCCAACTCAATAGCAATATCAGATTTACTTAAATTATCCGATAATAGACGCTCTAATTCATACCTTTGAGCTAAGGCTAATTGAATGTAATTTTTCATGCAAGACAAATGTGGTCTTTTAATCTTAAATATTGAGTGGGCTAGCCCACTCAATATTTAAAATCTATCGCACTTATAACTTGAATTCAAGATTTATAGTAACTTACTTACAATTTAAATTAGATGTTTAACACACGACTTTCTTTACGATCCAGATTGTTTTTAGCAATGATTCTTCTAGTGTTATTGGCTTCTATTGTTATTGCAAGTATTACTATATTAAGATATAAAGATGAAGCACAACAGTACCACAGAAAACGTTTACTTCGAAAAGAATTAGCTATTAAACAGCATATTAATTATATTTTAAAACGAACTACATATCCTATTTCTACGGAAAACATTCCGCTAATTTTTAAAGAAAAGGGTAAAATATTTGAACTTTCGGAAGTACATCATATGCCTTTAAACCTATACGATTTAAAGGGACAATTGCTTATAAAATCAAGACAAAGTTTTTTAAGGGATAGCATTAAACAAGAGATTCCTAATCTTGTAATTGCTAAAATTAACGAAACATCTAATAAACGTTATCTAGTATCCTACGAAAATGAAGGGGAGCGTTATCAATCTTCTTATAGCTATATTACTGACACAAAATTTAAACCACTAGCGATACTTAATTTACCCTATCTTCAAAATGACAGCTTGGTAAAAAAGGATATTAATGCTTTTTTAAAAAATATTGTTGAAGTGTATATTCTAATGCTTATTGTAAGTATTGGTATAGCCTATTTATTGTCCAACTACATTACTAGATCGATTACTACTATATCTGAAAAAATTAAAAAAACTAGAATTGATAAACAAAATAAAAAAATTAATGCCGACAATATAAGTGGGGAAATAGGCCTTTTAGTAAATGCTTATAACGACATGATAGACCAACTAGAGGAAAGTGCCGTAAAATTAGCGGTTAGTGAACGTGAAAATGCATGGCGAGAAATGGCAAAGCAAGTTGCCCATGAAATTAAAAACCCACTTACCCCAATGAGGTTAACCATCCAAAGTTTTCAACGTAAATTTGATCGAAACCACCCAAATATAAAAGAAAAATTAAACGAATACAGCAATACTCTAATCGAACAAATTGACACTATGAGTTCTATTGCCTCTGCATTTTCAGATTTTGCTAAAATGCCCGCTCGCAAAGATGAGATTTTGGATTTACATGAAGTTGTAAAGGTTGCTTTAGATATTTTTCAAGAAAAAGGGATAGTTCTTACTACTCCAAAGGAAATTATTTCTATTAATTTTGATAGAACTCAACTAATTCGAGTGGTAACTAATTTGGTTAAAAATGCACTACAAGCAATTCCTAATAGTAGAAATGCAGAAATAAATATTACTATTATTAAAAATGCCCATTCTGCAACATTAACCATCTCCGACAATGGAACAGGAATAGAATCAAAAAATCATTCTAAGATTTTTGAGCCCAACTTTACTACCAAAAGTAGCGGCATGGGCTTAGGTTTAGCCATGGTAAAGAGTATTTTAGAAACTTACGGTGGCACTATACACTTTAGCTCAAAATTAGCTAAAGGAACTCAATTTACAATTCAAATCCCTTTACATAAATAATCCAAATTATGTCTTACTCTACTATTGTATATCAACAAAAAGAAACTATTGTTACAATAACTATAAATCGTCCCAACAAATTAAACGCTTTAAATGCGCTTACGTTAAAGGAAATACATACTGCTATTAAACATGCCGAAGAAGATTACTCTGTTAGATGTATCTTATTAACTGGAAGTGGCGAAAAAGCATTCGTAGCAGGTGCCGACATCAAAGAGTTCTCAAAATTCAATCAAGTAGAAGGCACTCAACTCGCTACGAAAGGGCAACAATTAGTATTCGATTGCATAGAAAACCTGAATACTCCCGTTATATGTGCTATTAATGGTTATGCCTTAGGAGGAGGTCTAGAACTTGCCATGGCATGTCACATTAGAATTGCAAGTGAGAACGCTCGTTTTGGTTTACCCGAAGTGTCTTTAGGACTTATCCCTGGTTATGGAGGCACACAACGTCTCCCTCAACTTATAGGAAAAGGTCGTGCTTTAGAACTAATTCTTTCTGCTGGGATGATTACCGCAGAAAAAGCGCTTCTTTACGGCTTAGTAAATTCTGTAGTTTCTCTAGAGAATTTAATTCCCACTGCGATTAAACTAGGTAAATCAATTACAAAAAATTCATCTACTGCTATTAGTGCTGCTATTTATTCTGTAAATGCAGGGTTTGACGTTAATAAAAACGGCTACGAAATAGAAAAAGAAAGTTTTGGGAATTGTTTTGGTACTTCCGATTTTAAGGAAGGGACTCAGGCTTTCTTACAAAAACGAAAACCAAATTTTAATTAACCTAAAAATTCTTATAATGAAAATCTTTAATTTAAAGAATACGTTTAGAAAACTTATACGATTTTTTCCAATAAGGATTTTCTAAATTACTTTCTATAACTCCTTTAGAACTTGAAGAATGAATAAAGTAAACGATTCCGCTAGATACTTTTGAGACGACTCCAACATGATTAACAGCTCTTGAGTTTTTTTTTGAAGTTCTAAAAAAAACCAAATCTCCAGATTGTATTTCTCTTTTTTTAATAGCCTTACCTTTTTTAGACATTTCGTAAGATACTCTAGGTAAACTAACATTAATTTGTTTAAAAGAAGTATATACTAATCCCGAACAATCCATGCCTTTTTTAGAAGTCCCTCCATATCTATACCGTGTACCCAAATAACTTTTTGCGTATTGAACCACTCTTTTTTGTTTAGATACTTTAGAATTACTATTGTAAGTTGTTTTAGGTTTTTTTTTATAAGCAGACGTATTAATAATTCCACAAGACGTTAAGCTTAAAACTAATAACAAAATCCCAACTATTAACTTCATTTTTGAATACTTTTTAAAATAGACATTGCTGTTTTCTCACTTGCTCCACTACCTCCTAACTTCGTTTCTAATAAATTATAATCCTCTAACATTTTATCTCTTCTAGGAGAGTTTATTATAGCTTCAAATTCTGTTAAAAGCTTTTCCGAGGTAAAATTATCCTGAATCAATTCTGTAACTACCTCTCTATCCATTACTAAATTCACTAAGGAAATATATTTTAGGTTTATAATGCGCTTAGCAATAGCATAAGACAACTTATTCCCTTTATAACATACTACTTGGGGAACTTTAAACAAAGCGGTTTCAAGAGTGGCTGTCCCCGAAGTTACCAAAGCTGCCTTAGCTATATTTAGAATATCGTAGGTTCTTTTTTGTATTAAACTTACGTTATCCTGAGTAATTAAACTCTCGTAAAAAGCTACTTCTTGATTAGGCGCTCCTGCAATTACAAACTGGTACTTAGTGTATTTTTGGGCTAAACTTAGCATGGTACCAAGCATTTTAGTAATTTCTTGTTTTCGACTTCCTGGTAATAATGCTATTATTGGGCGATTGTCTAAATTAAATTCTTTTCTAAACAAAGCTTCATTTGTAGTATTGTAACTCTCTATTGCATCAATTAAAGGATGACCTACATAATTTACATTATAATTATAGCCTTTATAAAAATCTTCAACAAAAGGAAGTACCACATACATTTCATCAATTACCTCTTTAATTAATTTTACACGCCCTGCTCTTGATGCCCATACTTGAGGACTAATATAATAGAAGGTTTTAAAGCCAACGCTTTTTGCCCATTTAGCTATTCTTAAATTAAAACCAGAATTATCAATAAACACAAGGGCATCTGGAGAGAAATTAGCAATATCGGATTTACAGTTTTTTAAAATTTTAAAAATTTTAAATAAATTAAAAATTACTTCGGTAAAACCCATAAACGCACGATCTTTATAATGGCTTGCTAAAACGGCGCCTGCTTGTTCCATTAAATCGCCACCATAACAACGTATATCTGCCTCTGTATCTTTTGCTTTAATAGCTTTTACAAGATTACTGCCATGGAGATCTCCCGAGGCTTCTCCTGCTAAAATGTAATATTTCATAACATTACTTAATTACCCAAACTTTTGGATCAGAATAAAAATAGCGATTAACAGCGTTGCAATAATTACTCCTCTAGCTTGATAAATTTTTTGTTGTTTTAAAAATAGAAAAAAACAAGCTATATTAAGTAACGCTCCCGCTGCTAAAATAGCTCCTAAATGCTTTTGTTGATAAGCGTTCTCTATAGTGCTTATAAAATCGGTTTGGGAGAGTGCCAAAATCCAAATAGAAGCACCAATTGCTGTTGCAATAATACCTACAATAATACCTATTCCTATATTTTTTTTAATCTCTAATTGTCCCATGCAACTACTTATTTAGAATTTAATTCCCACGAATTTAATTCTTGAATGTAATGATGTGCTGTAAGGTCGAACTGCGTAGGAACTACCGAAACATAACCATTTTCTAGCGCCCATTCATCCGTATCTTCTCCTTTATCCTCGTTAACAAATTTCCCTGTTAACCAATAATATTGTCTTCCCATAGGACTTTCACGCTTATCAAACTCTTCTTCCCAATGAGCATTCGCTTGCCTACATATTTTTATACCTTTTATATTATTAACCTCTAATTTTGGAATGTTTACATTTAAAACTACCCCTTTAGGTAAACCCTTTTTCAATACTTGTAATACAATTTTTTTTATATAATTACGACAAGGCTCAAAATTAGCTTGCATACTATAATCTAATAACGAAAATCCAATGGCTGGAATTCCTTCAATTCCTGCTTCTACAGCAGCACTCATTGTCCCAGAATAAATCACATTTATAGCTGCATTGGATCCATGATTAATGCCACTAACGCATAAATCGGGTTTTCTTTTTAGAATTTCATGAGTTGCCATTTTTACACAATCTACAGGTGTACCAGAGCAACTATACTCTTGCTGTGGCGCCTCAGAATCTATAACTATTCTATCACAATATAATGTTTCACTAATAGTAATAGCGTGCCCTTTTGCGCTTTGAGGACTATCTGGAGCAACTACTAGGACCTCTCCTATTTCATTCATTATAGAAATTAGCATTCGAATTCCTGGTGCTGTTATTCCATCATCATTAGTTACCAGAATTAGTGGTTTTTTACTACTCATAAAATGCTTTTGTTAGAACCCTTACTCTGTTAATAAAGGCTTAGTAAAAGTACGGCTTTTTTGAAATTGACACTTATACAATTAAAGCATTCATTCTAAATTTATTAACTTATTAAACACCACTCCAATCTATTATAAATAGGTTAAATATCTTTGTAATTGAAACTTTCTAAAATAATATCCGTTTTTATTATGCACAATTTGTATTTTTCAATTTGTTAAAATCAATACAATCTACCTATCTTGATTTTATAAATAAAAATTATATTAACTATATTGTGAATCTATTCATATTCCAAATTTATTTAATGAAAAGAAGTATTGTAATTTTGTTATTCTGTGTGATGGTTGGTGTAGCTTCTTGTAGTTTCATTTCCAAAACAGAAACTAATCCTGAAAGAAATAAACTACTTATCGATTTAATCTCTTTTGTTTTAGATAGAGAGCATTTCGATGCACGTACTATAAATGATAATTTTTCAAGCGAAGTTTATAACGCTTATATAAAAGCTTTAGACCCACAGAAACGTTATTTTTATAAATCTGATATTGAAAAATTCAAAAAATTTGAAAATCTAATTGACGATCAAATTAAAAATAAAGACCTTATTTTCTTTAATCTAACTTACGATATCTTAAAGATTCGCTTAGAAGAAGCTAAAAATTTATATGTAGAGCTCTTAGATAAACCTTTCGATTTTAACAAGAAAGATTCTATTAATATTGATTATACTAATTTAGATTATGTAGAAAATTTAGACGAGCTTAAAAATCGTTGGTACGATCGTCTTAAATTTAGCACTCTAAATACTTATTACGACAAAATTGAAGAACAGGATCAAAATACAGAAAACGATACTGAAATTGAAGTGCTCTCTTTGCAAGAATTAGAAAAAGCTTCTAGAGAAATTACTAAATCTTCAATTAAAGAATATTTTGACTTTACTAACGATTTAAATGTTAAAGATTGGTTTTCTGTATATATTAATTCTATTGTAGAAGCTTACGACCCACACACCTACTACTTTGCTCCAAGAGATAAAGATCGATTTGATATTTCTATGTCTGGAAAATTAGAAGGAATTGGTGCTAGATTACAGAAAAAAAACGATCATATTAAAATTGTTGAGGTTATTTCTGGTGGTCCTGCTTGGAGAGGAGAAGAGGTAGAAGTTGGAGATATTATTTTAAAAGTTAAGCAAGAAGATGAAGATGAAGCAGTGAGTATTGTTGGTATGCGATTAGACGATGCTGTAAGCCTTATTAAAGGTCCTAAAGGAACTGAGGTAACTCTTACTCTTCGTCGTGTAAGTGGTACTGTAGAAGAAGTTATAATTACAAGAGATGTAGTAGAATTAGAGGAAACTTATGCTAAATCTACACTTGTAAAAAAAGACAAGCGCCTTTATGGGTTAATTAATTTACCTAAATTTTACTTTAACCCTCAAAATTATAAAGAACGTAATGCTACTTCGGATATCAAAAAAGAAATTAAATATCTAAAGGAAAAAAAAGTAGAAGGGTTAATAATCGACCTTAGAAACAACGGCGGGGGTTCCTTACAAGCCGTTGTAGATATTGCTGGACTATTTATTAAAACAGGCCCAATAGTACAAGTAAAACGTAAAAACGGTTCTACCCAAGTACTAGACGATACTGATGCAAGTATTCTTTGGGATGGGCCATTAGTAATTTTAGTAAACGAGCTTTCTGCATCAGCTTCAGAAATTTTAGCTGCTGCAATGCAAGACTATAAGCGTGCTATTGTAATTGGAAGTAAACAAACCTACGGAAAGGGTACAGTACAAAACATTATAGACCTTAATCGTTTATACCGAAATAAATCTATTGGGGATTTAGGTGCTATAAAAATTACTACTCAAAAGTTTTACCGTGTAAATGGTGGTTCTACACAACTTGAAGGGGTTAAAAGTGATATTGTAGTTCCCGATCAGTATAGTTATATAGATATCGGAGAAAAGGATCAAGAAAACCCTCTTCCTTTTGATAAGATAGAGAAAGCTTCTTACTCTGAGTGGAGTTACCTTAAAGGGTACGACGATATTATTAAACATAGCAGAAAAAGAATGGAGAAGAATATCCAACTCCAACTTATTGATGAGAATGCTAAATGGATTGCAGATAGAAGGGATTTAAACAAATTCTCTATAAACTTTGAAAATTATAAAACTGAAATCCTTGAAAACGAAAAGAAAATAACTTATTTTGAAAAGATAAAAGACTATAGATCCAACCTTAACTTTAATTCACTCCCTTACGAATTAAAGCTTATTGAAAAAGATTCTATTCTTGGTGAAAAAAGAAAACGTTGGCATAAAAGTTTAAGTTCTGATGTTTATGTAGAAGAAGCTGTTAACGTATTACAGGATATTGAATCCGAACAGCCTAGACGAAGAAAATAAACTGATACGTATATATGTCTAAACAAAACTCTGGTAATAATGTTTCGACGCTCCAAAAATTTACACATAATTTTTGGAGCGTTTTGAGTTTAGGAATTATTATATGCTTTGGACTTATTGCCGGATTTGCATATGTTTTAGCTCCAGATAATTCACAAAATGCTAATCAAATGCATTTATCTATCCAATCTAAATCACCTGGATTTAGTATTTCTATGTTGCATATTCCTTTACAAGAAAAAAAAGAGCAGCCTTGGATACATAAAATTATTTATGGAGACTTAAATGTTACAACAGAATATCCTTTTGACCACTTAGAGATTCAAAAAGATAAACTACTCGTATATCCGTATGTTACTCCTGATGGTTTTGAAGGGATTCCTAAAAAAATTTCGCTTACAACATTTCCAGAAAACCGAACCTTAAATAAAATTATTTCAAAGCATACTACTAAATCAACGTTTATACTTGGTACCGATAAGTATGGTCGTGATTTATTAAGTCGACTTCTTATAGGAAGTCGAATTTCTTTTAGTATTGGCTTCGTTGCCGTTTTCATTTCTTTGTTTATAGGTATTCTTTTAGGCGCTATTGGAGGTTATTTTGGAGGCCTATTAGATCATATAATTATGTGGTTAATAAATATTGTTTGGTCTATTCCTACTTTGTTATTAGTTATTGCTATTACTCTAGCTTTAGGCAAAGGCTTATTCCAAGTTTATATTGCTATAGGCTTAACCATGTGGGTAGAAGTTGCTAGAATTGTTAGGGGACAAGTAATAAGTATTAAAGAACAACAATATATTACCGCTGCTAAAACTTTAGGGTATTCTCATTTTAGAACGTTATGGTACCATATATTACCAAATAGTCTAGCCCCTGTTATTGTAATATCGGCAGCCAATTTTGCAGGAGCTATTTTAATAGAAAGTGGTCTTAGTTTTTTAGGAATAGGTGCACAACCTCCTATTCCAAGTTGGGGTTCTATGATTAAAGATCATTACTCTTATATTATTTTAGGAAAAGCTTATTTAGCGCTTGCTCCTGGTATTGCTATTATGCTTTTAGTAATGTCTTTTATGTTACTAGGAAATGGTATTAGAGATGCATTGGATGTAAAAAATTAGTTTTCTTTTATGAAAAAACATACTTATTCTATACTTATGGCTATAGTTGTAATTGCATTTTATTTTATAAATAAAATGCTTGACACTAAGCATTACACTTTGTTAGAGCAAAATACTACGAGCAAAAAATCTTCAAATACATTTAATTTTTTACCCACCTCAACAACTAATGCTGTTGTAAAACATGCTTATTATACATTATCGTACACCGAAAAGCACGAACAGGCAGAATGGGTTGCGTATCACTTAAAAAAAAAGCACACTGCTTATAATAATTTTAAACGACCTTATTTCGAGATTGACCCTTTGGTAAAAACCAACGCTGCACATTGGAAAAATTACAAAAATTCGGGTTATGACAGAGGGCATCTTTGCCCTGCTGCAGATAGGAAATTTAATAAAAAAGCTTTTGACGAAACTTTTTTAACCTCTAATATTTCGCCTCAAACCCATACTTTTAATGCTGGTATTTGGAACAATTTAGAAAAACAAGTACGCTATTGGGTTAAAAAAGAGAAGGATTTATATATAGTTACGGGTCCTGTTTTTAAAAATAGCCACAAAACAATTGGTAGTGAACGAGTTACTGTTCCTAATTATTTTTATAAAATAATATTAAAAAACGATAAAAACCCTAAGTTAATAGCTTTTTTACTTCCTCACAAAACAAGTAGTAAACCGTTAAAAAACTATGTTGTAACAACCGATTCGTTAGAAAAATTACTAGGTATCGACTTTTTTCCAGGTTTAAATGATTCTTTGGAAAACAAACTAGAGTCCAGTGCTTCGCTTATAGGGTGGGAATTTATTAATTTTTAAGATATAAGTACAGATTAAATTTATTATTTAGTCCAATAAAGTTAACTACACTAAGCCAAAGAATCTCCTTTGGATTTCTTAAAGTTAATGGGAGACAAACCTACTTCTTTTTTAAAAAATCTTGAAAAATGCCCCGATTCATTATAACCAAGCTCGTACGCAATCTCTTTAGCTGTTTTATTGGAATAAAGGAGTAACCTTTTTGCTTCTAAAATAATTCGATTATTAATAATTGCTAAAGGCAATTCATCTCCTATCTTTTTAAATAAAACCGAAAGTGTTTTGGGTGTTTTACAAAGCATTTCTGCATACTCAAGTACTTGATGTTTTTCTCTAAAATGCTTTTCAACTAATATGTTATATTGCCTTACAATATCTAACTGCGTAGACGGAATTGTAATATCATTAAACCCTTTACGTATTAATCTAGTCGATTTTATAAGTATTCTTTTTAACAACACTCTAAGCATTTCACCTTGAATATGGTCGTTCTCTTTAAACTCTTCTTCTAAAATATAGAACATAGCTTTATAACAAGAAATATCTTCTCCCAGTAACGTAATAACTGGAGGGGTTGATGATCCAAAAAATAAAAATCCATTGCATGATACTTCTTGGTCATGATCTCTTATGCAATAAAACTCTCTATTAAAAACAATAGCAATAAGTCCTTTTTCTTTTGAAATATCTAATACGTTAAGAGGTGTACAAAAAATCATTTGATTTTTTTTTAAAACTATCGTATAGCCATCTATTCCTATCGTTATATCTTTATTAATACTCCATAAAATTTTATAGTTACCTTTTCTTTTAAGTAAATGTTGAGATTTATCACAATTAAAGTTCGTTAATATCAGTAAGCTCTCGTCTTTAAAATCTTTGTATTCTAATCTCATACTCAAAGAAAGGGATTTTAATTAATTATTTTGAATTTTTACTTGTTTTAAAATTCAAACCCAAGGTGCATTCCTAATATAATTTCCGAATTTTCTCCTAATATAACACCTGATATAGGGCCAAAGTGAAACCACTTTGAGAGATGAATATTTCCTTCTGCTTCGGCATAAGCTGATACTTCAAAATTTCTTTCTCCACTTGGAAAACCAAAATTTGGCCCTGCATTTAATGTCATCCAACTAGTAACATTCCAACTTCCTAAAATTGCAATATCATGCAAAGTCTCCTCTTCAAACTTAGTGGTATAAGACAATCCTCCTCCCCACTCTTCATTATACCAATATGTCAAATGTATTTCGGTACCATAAGAACTCTCGCTTTCTTTTAAAGAAGATGCGTATATGCCTGATGTAATAATTTCTAAAACAGAATCAAATTCTTTATGTTCATTTTTACTATGCTCTTTATGCTGCCCATATAAAAATGATGAAAAAAATAAAGTTATGGTTAAAATTAGGTGTTTTATCATTTTAAAACAGTATTACTTAATTTGTACTTATTTTAAAAAACTATCAAATCTCTCGAAATGACAAGTATATCCATTAGGAACTCTTACTAGATAATCTTGATGCTCTGGCTCTGCTGCCCAAAATTCAGTGAATGACTCTAATGTTGTAACAGCATTACCATCCCATCGATTAGAGTTATTTACTATTTTAATAACTTTTAGGGCTTCTTCTTTTTCTGTTTCATTTTGAAAAAAAATTGCCGATCGATAACTAGACCCAATATCGTTCCCTTGTTTATTTAACGTTGTGGGGTTATGAATTCTAAAAAAATAATCTAAAATATGAGTAAATGTTGTTTTATTAGAATCATATGTTAACTCAATTCCTTCTGCATGTCCTGGATGGTTCCTGTAGGTTGGGTCATCATTTTCTCCTCCTAAATAACCAACTTCGGTACTTACAATCCCTGGACGTACCCTAAACAAATCCTCCATCCCCCAGAAACACCCTCCTGCAATATATGCTTTTTTTAAATTAGTCATAATTTTAGTTTTTTTATTGTTCCATTTTTATATTGGATAACATTTAAGTACTTACTTTTAAAAATACTTTTTGATAACCAGACCCAGACATATTTCTCCAACTTAATATCATAACCAAACATTAAAAGATTTCCTCCAAAAGGACAATTAGGAAAGTCCCTAAACTCTTTTCTTAAAACATATCGACTAACATCTTCGTCAAAATTAACTTTATGTACTCTTTATAGATATCCAAATTTAAGATTCGATAATTGTCTTTTTTTACTATATGTTATGATACCTTAACTCATTTTTTTTATAAAAATAAGTTAAAAATCAAACTCTAATAGTTTTCCCAAACAGTTATTTATAATGCAATTAATCCATAGGCTCCAATAGAAGGAAGTGCTGATGATGTATAAAGCCCAATTTCTTTAAGGTTTCCGTTTTCTTTAACCTCAAAAACCATTACCGCCCCTTTATTTCCTACAAGTTGATATAAATATTGTCCGCTTCTACTTGCATAAGTATCTCCAAAAAACAAACTCTCATCTTTCAACTTAAATGCTTTTTCATTGCGCAAAATTAAATTTCCATCATTTTCTATTGAATATGAACTGATAGAGCTAGAAAGAGCGTTAGAAGCCCAAAGAGTCGTCCCATCTAAAGAAACTTCAACCCAACAATTTGCTATTTGCCCTCCTTCTTTATCGCTACCAGTCATTACATCTCCTGATATTAATTTAATATGCCCTTTCTTATTTATTACATAAGAAGAGGTTGATCCTGTTTGCCACGAATATTTAGGAGACTGAGGCACTTTATTAGCTTCTTCTCTAAGCATTCCATTATTATCTAAAAATCTAGCTTCAGAAACCAATAAAATTTCTTTATCTCCTTTTTTTACAATATCAAGCCCAACAGGTATAGGCATCCATCTTCCATTTTTTGAATCATGTGGAGATTGTATTGTTGAAACAGGCTTTTCACTTAATATTCCATTGATATCTATCTTATAAATTTTTACTAGACCACTAACTAATTCTGATACAACTAAAAACTTACCATCTGTAGTAAAGGTTATACAACTTGGACGTGCTTCTAAACTTCTTGTTGAATTAAGAATGGGCTCTAATTTTCCAGATTCATCTATAGTGTATCCTGTAACATTTCCATTAAATGGTGGCGTTTTCACATTACCAGAACTAGCAACATAAACTATTTTTTTATGAGTGGCAATACTCAGTGGATGAATATCTCCCGCAGCAACTGTACTGGCAAGGGTAAGTCTTTTATCCTTATTTACTTTAAAAGAACTAACAGTACCATCCCCTGAGTTTACTACTAAAAGATGTTTACTGTCTGTTGTTTTTAATACGCCATAAGCAGAAACTAAAGGATCTACACCATCTGCTAAAGGATGAGTAGAATCATACCCTCCATCAAAAATCTCGATATTTCCAGTTCCTTTACCTCCGCTATAAAACTCACCTATTACTTCTAAAGAACCATCTTTATTTTGAACAAATCCTACTATCGAATTCATTTCGGTCTTATTTGTAGCGATATAAATAGCTTCTTTATTCACTTCTTGATTATCATTTTCAAAATCTACATTTTTCTTAGATTTAACAAACGCTAAGAGACTAAAGGATGTTAAAATTAAAGCTGCTATTTTAAAATTAATTTTCATAATATATGTTAGTTTTAATATTGTACAATTTAGGGGTTATTCTACGACAAACTCAATTTAAAAACATCTGACTTATCCTTACTAAGAAGGAGTGAAAATTCTTATTCACAAATAAAATGCTTAACAATCTTAAGTTTTACGTATTATTTTTTCAATCTAAAACGTATATTAAATAAAAGGTAATAACTTTTTACATTTCAAGAATATAACTTGTTTTATCAATTAAAATATTATTTAATAAGGAATCCATCATTTTCTACAGGCAATCGCAGCCTGATATTTTAAAGTCATGATACGCAAAGAGAGCTTCTCTAAAGTTTGGATTTCGAGCTAATAATACCTCTTATTATTTATCTAAGATGATTGTTTGTTTTAGCTTTATTTCTATAACTTGACAAAAGTTGCTCTTTCATTCAATACTTCTTTAAACATGATCGTTTCATTTAAAGTTGCTGGTATTGCATTATAACTTACAAGACCAAAAAGAATAAGTGCTAAAATTAAGTTCTTTAACATTATTTATGTGTGATTTAATTGGCTATTACTTCTTCTTATCAAAGATAACTTATAACACTTCTTTCTTTGTTGCACATTTTTCCATTTCTATTATTTATTTAACAATTATTAAATCCTAATACACACAGAATATTTATGCTATTATCAAAACTCTCCACATAATTTATATTTTCATTGCGCTACATTTTTTCTTAATCTTTTTAGTTTAAAGCCCACAGTTATATAACTTAGAGTTTTTATGAATATGCTTATCCGTATTGGCACCTAATTTTGTAGTTTAGATTTAAGTTAAGAGCGATAAAAATGCGCATATTAGATTTTTATAAAGAATATCCAGATGAGTTAAGTTGTAAACTTAAATTTAAAGAAATTCGAAATCAAGAAGGTATTACCTGTAAGAAATGTGGTGGCTTAGCTCATTATTGGAAGAAGGACAAATGGAGTTACGAATGTAAGAAGTGTAAATTTAGGGCTTCCCTTCGTTTAGGAACAGTAATGCAATCAAGTAAATTGAGTTTTCAATATTGGTTCATAGCGATGCATTTAATAACCTCTACAAAGAAGAATTTTTCAACCAAAGAAATGCAAAGATAATATAGGATATAAACGATATGAGCCTATCTGGA
>CALLUJ010000137.1 GCA_938011245.1 uncultured Aquimarina sp.
AAAATTAAATTAAAAGCTAAAGGAAAGGCAAAGTTTGAAAAAGAATTTAATACTTTTTGGTCTTTTAAACCTATCAAAACAGAATTAACACTGGAGGGAGAGGTGTAATTAACAAGTAGTTTAGGCTACATAAAAAAAATAGGATATACTAAAGGAAGAGGGCCTTATATAGAAAAAATAATTTATTTTGGAGGGATAAAAGGAAAGTATAAACAAAATGTTGAAGGTAAATTAAATGGAATTGTCCTTTTGGATTCTAATGAAGATGATAGCCATAAATACTTTAAGCTATTTGAACCTCAAAACGAGTCTTTAGGGAAGGATTATATTTTCGAAATATTTGAACCCAAAGAAAAACACCAATATGATAATAAACAAATTTAAAAAGATAGCTATTCTTTTTCTAATATGCACATTTAACTCTTGTGCGCAGAAAAATAAAAAAAAAGATTTTAAAAATATGGATTCCAATTTTTCTAGAATAGAAAACCTACATAAAGAGATAAAGCACTATGATACCGAAACGATGTATATGATTAAAGCGGATCAAAGTGCTTGTTTTTATGAGTTATTTGTTAATGATTTTTTAGTGTTTAGGCATTTTGAACAAACAAGTCTATTGGGGCATGCAGTATCGATAAACGATGCCATACTTAAAAGTGGTTTACAAGAAGTAACCGTTAAGCTTTACCCTATTGGCGAATACAAAGGAAAAAATTACAATACCTTTTCAAAAAACGCTGAAATTGAAATTCTTATTGAAAAATACGATAATGCCAACGAAGACTCTGATGATGAAGAGGTCCTGAAAATTAAAATTCCCCAAATAGAAAACAAAGACAATCTTATAAGGATAAAGGGCTTACCTTATTATGAACATACCTTTACCTTTAATGCAGAGGTGCCTTACACATTAAAAGGCTGGAGTGAATCACAAGATTTAACTAAAATGGACAAAGATGAACTGGAAAAAGAAGTAGTAACTTTTTATAAAAGTTTTAGAAATTTAATTAAACTAAAACAAAGTAAAGAAATAGAAGACCAAATATATTCAAGAGAAAAAGAAATAGCTCAGTCTAATTTTTATTCTAAAGAAAAATTAAAAAAATTAACCACTGAGCTTAAATCTAATTTAATAACTCCAATAGATATTCCTCCATTAGAAAAGGATTACAAACTAGTTTTTTATGGAAATGGTAATGTAGTAAAATTAGAAAGTAAAAAATACAAGTCAATTAATAACAACTCCGCCTTATCAGTCATCGATGAACTTAATTATATCGGTAAGCTTAGAAAAGCAAAGGTCTTTTTAAGTTTAGCTCTTCACAAACCCAAAGGCAGTAACAAATTAGAAATTATACGATAGTGAATTGCAGTACTTCTTTAAAATATTTATTAGTCTATTTTTTGTTCTTTTCTTTTTCGGTTCTTGCCCAAAAACAAACTACAATGAAACCTATAGATAACTTTTATAAAAGCTTCAAACCTTCAACATATAAAAGCATGCCACAATATTATATTCGTGCTAACCAAAGCGGTTGTTATTACGAACTATATGTAAACGGTGTTGTAATATTTACAAATTACAAAAACGTCGGTTTAGTAAATCATGAAACCCCTATAAATCATGCAATATTACAAAGTGGTGTACAAAAGGTAACGGTAAAATTGTTTCCTCTAGATAAAATGGGTAAAAAAGAGTATGAAACTCTTACGAAACATAGCCGTATAGAAATTGATATTTTAAAATTAGATAAAGCTAAGCCCAATATAAAAGAATACAAAAAGGTAAAAGAATATAAGATTACAAATTTTGATGATTCAGACCACGATGTTCGGTTAAAAGATTTGCCTTATTATGAGCATACCTTTACCTTTAATGCCAAAGTACCCTATGTACTAAAAGGTTGGAGCGATTCTCAGGATTTAACTAAAATGGATCAAGACCAATTAGAAAAAGAAATAGTAGCATTCCATAATAAATTTGCTGATATTATCTACAATCAAGATCAAGCTAAATGGTTAGAATTAGTTAAGAATAGAGAAGAAGAATTTGTTACTTCGGTTGCATATAATGATATTAAAGAAAATAATATAAAAAGAAGGATTAACGATTTTAAACAAATATTTAATAGTGAATTTAAAAAAAAGGAACCTTTACAAAAATATAAAATGATTTTTGGTTCGGGTGGTAAAACAGTTGCTTTAAAAAGTGTTGAGGAAAAAGGAGTATCAGCTTTTTCTTTTGGAAGAAATTTAGATGATCTTGATGGAGAGAAAACACCAACCAGATCTTTTAGATATTTATACCTCCACAAACCTAAAGGGAGTAACAACTTAGAAATTATAAAGTAATGTTATTTTTAAAAAGGTGTTTTTTTATTCTATTACTAGGTTGTTTGTCTGCTTATGGGCAAACAAACAAAAATACTAGTACAATGAGACCTATAGACAAACTATATAATAGCGTACAGCCTTTAAACTATAAAACCAAACCACAATACTATATAGAAGCTAACCAAAGTGGATGTTTTTATGAATTATATGTGAATGGTAGAGGTGTATTTAAACTTTACGAACAGGTAGGTTTAGTAGGCCATGGCGTGTGTATTAACGATGCTATTTTAAAAACAGGCATGCAAGAAGTAACTATAAAGTTGTATCCATTAGGGCAAACCGAAATAGATAATTTTGAAACCTTTACTAAAAATGCTAGGATAGATGTAAAAATAGAAAAATACGATTTGCTTGATGATAGTGTAAATGAAGAAGTAGCTAGGGTAAAAATCCCTCAAATAAAAGATAAAAACAACCTGATAAGAATAAAAGGCTTACCCTATTTTGAACATACGTTTACTTTTCATGCCGAAGTACCATACGAAGTTAAAGGTTGGAGTGAATCGCAAGACTTAACCAAAATGAATCAAGACCAATTAGAAAAAGAAGTGGTAGCATTTCATAACAATTACGCAAATATTATACACAATCAAGATGAAACTAAATGGGTAGAATTGGCAAAGAATAGAGAGTTAGAATATTTACTAAGTGAGGAGTATAATGATGTTAAAAGTGAAAGTGTTAAAAAAAGAAAAAAAGAGGTAAAGGAAATATTTGATTCTGAGTTCAAGAAAAAAATACCTCTAGATCCTTATGAAATGGTATTTGGAGGGCAAGGTAGAATTGTAGCATTAAAAGGAGTTAATCGAAAAAGTAATAGTGCACTTTCCTTTGGTATTGAAAAAGAATATAATGGTAAGCTACGAAAAATAAGAAAATCTCAATATTTATATCTCCACAAACCCAAAGGCAGTAACCAATTAGAAATTATACGTTAATTAAGCATGTCTATTCTTAAGAATATAGTAACCATAATCTGTTGTTTTTTATTTTTTACCGCTTGTGGTCAAAATAAAGAAGAAAAAATGAGACCTATAGATAAATTTTATAAAACCTCATAACCTTTACCTTGTAAAAAAATCCCCCTCAAACCTATCAAGAAAAGAAGATAGTTGGACAGAAGTAAAAAAAATTATTGAAGATTTTATTAAAGAATCTCAAGCCTATGCATACTTAGGTTTTAACGCAAGATATGACATCCCATCGCCTAAAGCTAAAGGTACTGTAATTAATTACTCTGAAATACAACCTTACAGATTTTATTTACAATATCAGATATTTAAAATAGCATTAGCTACTTTAGTTTTCAATTTGTTAAGGATTTATTTAACCAGAGGAAAAGTATCTCCGGGCTTACAAAAAGCACAAAAAATTGCTAAAAGATTAAAAAAGTAAAAGGGACTTTTAATTCATTTTTAGATAAAAATAATCTAACCTTAGAAACGCCTAAAATTAGTATAAATGCAGGCTTAAGAAAAGAAACACAAGACTCAGGTAATTATGCTACTATTTTTGATTTCACTTTACATGCCAATCCTTTAATAGCATTAAATACAGAATATAAGTTTGACTCTAATAACCTGAAAAAAATGCTTTTAAAAAATTTATTCAAGAATTAGAAAAACAATCGAATAGTAAATTTGAATTACACGCTACAGCCATCGGCAAAATTTGGTACGACATAAATTTAAGCTACAACACCTACACCAACCCACTTACTTTAA
>CALLUJ010000138.1 GCA_938011245.1 uncultured Aquimarina sp.
AAATGGAATTTGCTAACGCCTATGCCACTTCTGCAACCTACATCTATAATTCCAATTCTTCTGAACCTATGAATTATACCATAATGGTTACTGCGGGTATTCTTCGTATTAATGGAGATAATAGCACTATGCATAAACAAATTTGGGACGATGGTACTGCTTTTGATTCCCCCAATCCTGTAACGGTAATTGAAGAAAACACACCACAAATTAAAAGTATAGGATGGATTAATATCGATACCAAGGAGCAAGACATAAAAAGTATAGGCTACAAAGAAAACGCTAGTTTACAAGCCGTAATACAAAATCCCGAAGGCAGTACAGCAACCATTACCATCGAAAAAGAAGATGGTAGCGAGTTTGCAAACGGCGAAACCACCCTTAGTTTTACAGAAGCTATTACTGAAGAAGGTATTGTTGAGCTCACTCCATTGGAAATTAAGGAGCAGTGGGAAGAATTTAAAACCAGCGATATTGATAAGCTAATTGCTAAAGTAGCACATGGTGAAGTATTTAAACAAAGTACTCCTTTGCAAATTATCCCCACGCCCAAAGTATTAGTAAACTTTAGACCACATAACAAGTGGACTGGCGAGTTTGGATTTGATTGGTTGCGTACAGGAGATACCAAATTATTTGGAGATAACGATTACGAAACCATTGTAAGCAAACAATACACCGATGCTGCTTTTACTAAATTAGAAACTGATGGTAATAAATGTTACGGCCACTTTAAAAAAGACCCTAAACTTTTTGAAAAATTAAAAAAGACCTATACACATTTTGTTTTTCCTTGGAGTAACCCTACTACTTCTAATTACGACGATTATTATGTGCCTTGGCTGTCCCTTTTAAAAGATAAAGAAGCCAAAATAGAATTAATAGTAGATATTAAGCAAGAAGCCGATTTTATAGAATTTGAAGCCAACGAACATTTTCAATTTACCCCAACAAAAATAGATATTAAAGGACAAAAAGGAATTCAAAAAAAAGATAACAAAGGAAATGTTTTTGAGGTAACTATAAAATGCTTAAAAGAGTTTACAACCGACAAAGAAATTGTAATAAACTCCTACCATTTAGATAGTACAGGACAACCTAAAAACTTAATTTTAGCAGGTAAAATTAAAGCTTGGGCTAACGATGCCACTAAACAAAAAGAAAAAGAAGTGGTTTTTGTTCAAATTCTAACTCCAGCTCTTTCTCAATCTTTTAAATTAAAGGGCAATGCGAAGTCTGAAAAAGGTAGAATTGGTAATTACCTTAATCAAGCGTTTATCAAATTGCATCCCAATTCTAAAATAATTACACTAGATGTATCTAACGATAAAGGCTTTAAAAAATTTATTAAAGGAACTAGTATCGATTACAACAACCCGAAGGACAAAGAGCAGTTACACAATTTTATTAACAACAAATTACAGAAAGACTTTAAAGGAGTTTATAATAACGCTTTTAAAGCTTTTTATTTTGCAGAAAAAGGAGGTGCAACAGGAAGCCTAAGTGGGTATTCGTTACCTGGTGCTGATTTTGTAGTAGTTTTTAGTTCGGCAAACGACCAAACGGCTGCTCACGAATTTTTACATGCCTTTAATTTGGCACATAGTTTTGCTAATGTAGAAGCCGATAGCAATGCCAAATATACTTACCAATACAAGCAAACCGATAATTTATTAGACTACAGCCATCACGTAAAAGGGCATAAAAATGGACGAACTAGTTTGTGGTATTGGCAATGGAAAAAAGCGAATAATTCAATAAAATAATTATGAAATTAATATTCATTCATCTTTTAGCATACTTATCCTTCATAATTTGTAGTGCACAAAATGATTCAAAAAAAAATAAGCTTATGATTCCTAAAATAGATAAAAAAATTGAAAAATTTGATATTAAAGAATTTGAAATAAATAAGGTAGGAAAAGAGCGATTTGTAAAAAAAGACAATATCCTAGTTCAAGAAATATCTTTCAGCTTTGGTTATATTCAAAGAAATTTTTTTAATAATTTACATTTCAAATTAAACAAAAAATTTGGGCTAAATGGAGTTATTATTGAAAAAGGTATTTTATTCAATAATGGTTCTCAGTATGGAATTTGGTATGAATTTGATGAAGAAGGGAATTTAGTAAAAGAAATTAATACCGATGAAGGCTACGATTTTGGTTGGCAAGAGGTAATTGCTTATTGCGAAAAAAAAGAAATAGAGCTAACTAAAGGCTATGAAAAAGGAGGCTATCAAACCGAAATTTTAAAGCAAGAAGAAAATGACAAAAAAGTGTGGGTAATTTCTTATTTAGTTAGTCCTGTATTAATTTGTAGAGAAACCTTAGATGGGGTTACAGGAAAATTACTTAACTCGGAAGAATTTGAATTTATAAATCATTAGCTTTCAAGCATTCTATTTTAAAAAAGAAGGTTCTACATTGGCACCACTAGGAGTTATTTAGTTCAAAAATGCAGATTGTGTAGTAGTTTTTAGTTCGGCACATAGTTTTGC
>CALLUJ010000139.1 GCA_938011245.1 uncultured Aquimarina sp.
ATATATTGAGTTATTCTTTTTACCGTCTTATTCTCCTGAGAAAAACCCCGATGAATACCTGAACTGTGATTTAAAATATGCTTTATCTGAAAAACCTGCTCCTAAAAACGAAAAACAGCTTGAAGAAAATGTTTATAACCATATGAAGATGCTAACACTAAATAGTGACAGAGTTGCTAAATATTTTAAGCATAAGGATATAAAATATGCAGCGTAAAAAAATCTATTTTTATTACCGTTGGGTTAATAGCAAGCATAGGTTGCCATCCTCCTATGCCTAATTGAATACTAACATATCTCGTTTTATTCTGTACATAATTATAAATTATTTTAGCTTTCTCAACAGTAGTTGATGCATTTTTAGTAAGTTCTGTTACTTCATCAATAGTATATTGAGGTAGCTCATCTCGTCCCTTAAGTAAGTTATCGTATTGCCATTTACCTAAACTTTTCCAGTCCTTCATAGCTCCTTTAACATTAGACAAACTAAATTTTACTGATGGTATAATCTTTTTAATATCCAGTGATTGTTTTTCATAGATAATAGAGGGCATATTTCTTGCTTCGAATTCGTATTCTTTTCCTGGAACGGTTGTTTGTTTAACTTTAAACTCTTCAAGTTTATTTAATTTGTAGTGAATTGGAATACTCGTATTATTTACAAGTTTATATACTCTACAGGTTGTTTATATTTTTTTATTAAAGAAAATTTAGGTAAAAAGCCTGTATTGGAAGATTCATAAATTTTTTCAAATCTATTATTTTAAGATTTGTTGCGTTAAGTTATTGAATAGAGCAAGTATAATTTGTCAATCATTACAACTGATAGTTTAAGGTGTTTATGATGCAATATGGGAAATTTCTAAAATGTAATACTTAATGTATTTCCATTTCGCATAGCACTGTATCTTCTCAAAGGAAAATCTTCAGCCGTTCCATCTACTTTAGTACCAAGAAGATCATACGAAGTTTGTTCGTCTCCACAGGTATATTCTAAACGCCCATTAGTAAGCTCCACAGGGATAGAGCAAGAACCTTCAGGATGATTAGGTTCGGCTAATTCAAAAACAGTATAATCTATAGCATTAGCCGTAAAAATATAAACCCCTTGGATAAAAGCATTTTCGTTTCTAATAAACACGTTATTACCTGGAAAAGTCAAATTAGCAAACTGAGGAAGGCTTAAATTCAAATTAAAATTAACTCGTTTGCTTCTTAAGAATGGATTATTATCTCTTTGTACACTATCGGACTCACAAGAATATAACCCAAATATAAAACAGCTTGAAAGCAGTAAAAAAATACGTCTCATAAATTAAAAATTGAATAAATTGCAAAGTACGCAATTTTTATTTTTAGTATATTTGAAATATATCAATATCCCTCTTTCTGTGGGATTTTTGTTTTTGTATAAACATAACAAATATGAGTAAAATATCGTATTATACTGCCGATGGGTTAAAAAAGCTACGCGACGAATTAAACTACTTGAAGGATGTTAGGCGTCCTAAAGCTTCCCAAGATATTGCAGATGCAAGAGATAAAGGAGATTTAAGTGAAAATGCCGAGTACGATGCCGCTAAAGAAGCGCAAGGAATGTTAGAAATGGAAATTTCTAAATTAGAAGAGATACTTTCCAGTGCTAGGCTTATAGATGAGTCACAATTAGACACTTCAAAAGCATTGGTGCATTCTACCGTAACCATAAAAAACCAAACTAATGGTGCAACTATGAAATATAAGTTAGTAGCACAAAGTGAAGCAGATTTGAAAACGGGAAAAATCTCTGTAGACTCACCTATTGGTAAAGGATTATTAGGAAAACAGGTTGGAGATGTTGCAGAAATTCAGGTACCTAGTGGAATTATGAAATTTGATATTATTAATATTACAAGAGACTAATGGCTTCTATTTTTACAAAAATTATTAACGGTGAAATCCCTTCCTATAAAATTGCCGAAACCGATGAGTTTTATGCAATGTTAGATATTGCTCCAAATGCAAAAGGACATACATTATGCATTCCTAAAAAAGAGGTTAATAAGTTATTTGATTTGGACAATGAAACTTATACTAGACTTTTTGAATTCTCAAAAAAAATTGCCGAAGCTATTGAAAAAGTCGTTCCTTGCAAACGAGTAGGCTTAGCTGTTGTAGGCTTAGAGGTTCCTCATGTTCACGTACATTTAATTCCTTTAAATGATATGGGAGATATGAATTTTGCGAAAAAAATTTCTATGACAGACGCAGAAATGAATAATCTTGCAAATCAAATTTCAGAGAAAATCTAAAGTAGAGCTATTTAATAGTAAACTACAAATTTTTATAATTTGTAATACCTAAGCTTTTCCTAAAAAAGTAATAAATCTTCAATCTGTAAATTTATACGTTAGTTATATAAATCTTTATCTACAAAAACTAAAATACTATAGTTAACAATAAGAAGACGTATGGTTTACAAAAAAATAAACATAACAAAACATACATAGCGTAGTAAAGTAATCCACGTTTTGTTTTTTTGAGAAACTCTAAAAACAAAACCATGAAAATTCAAAAATTTAAAATACTAATAACTTTATCTTTAGTATTAACTACGTTTTATGCTTGTGAAGATTCAGACAATAACAATAACGAACCCACTGAACAGGCCGAAGATAGACCTTTAATAATTGCACATCGAGGAGCGCAATCTATACTTCCAGAACACACTATTGAAGCTTATTCAAAGGCTATAGATCTTGGGGCAGATTATATTGAACCCGATTTAGTAATGACAAAAGATGGAGTTCTAATAGCAAGACATGAACCTTTTATGTCGGGAACTACAAATGTTGCAGATATAGAAGAATTTGCAAATCTAAAGACAACAAAAATATTAGACGGAAAAGAAATAACCGATTGGTTTGCTTCGGATTTTACTTTAAAACAAATTAAAAAACTAAAAGCAAAACAAGCTCGCTCGGACAGGTCCGATCAATTTAATGGTCTATACGAAATCTCGACCATGGAAGAGATTGTTGCTTTAGCAAAATCTAGAACAACAACAAAAGGAAATGCTGTGGGTTTATATCCAGAAATGAAACATCCTTATTTTCACAATCAATTAAATTTACCCATCGAAGATGCTCTATTAAAAGTGTTAGAAAAAGCAGGAATGAATAGTGAGTCTGACCCTGTATTTGTGCAATGCTTTGAAGTAGCTCCTTTACAATATATTAATACAAAATCTACTGTAAAATTAGTGCAACTAATTTCCACTTATGATGTTAGACCAGACGGAAGTTTAGATTATAATGTTCCTAATGGCGATTTTATTTCTTATGGATCTCCTTTTGATTTTTTTGCCATGGGAGATACTAGAACTTATGAATTTTTTACTACAGAAGAAGGAATGCGTTTTACAGCTTCCTATGCCGATGGTATAGGACCTTGGAAACCTTTTATAATTTCTTTTGAGAGAGCAGAAGATGAGAGCATTAATTTATTGCCTAAAACAAATTTTGTGGATTTAGCTCATAAATTTAATTTACAAGTACATCCATATACATTTAGGCACGAAGACGAAAAGTGGAGTATGGGAAATCCTGAAGATGAATACCATCTGTTTTTTGATGCAGGTGTAGATGGTGTATTCACAGATTACACAGATACTGCTGTTAAAGCTTTATCTAGTTGGAAACCTTTATCAGAATAACACTTTAGCTTGGAATACGCGTTAAACCAGAGTTAAAGTGCTTCTAAATAAGGAATGGAGAGAGAGAGAGAGAGGGAACTAAAACTAACCACTTAGTCCGTAAAAATTTATCCAATCTAAATTCTAAAATAGTTATTCTATCTAAGCATAAGAGGAGGTTTATAACGTTCTACAAAACTAAAGCCCCTATTAAATAAAAAGGGTTTAACTTTTTAAAGTTAAACCCTTTTTATTCTTATGTTTACTTACCTGCATTCAAGTTATAAGTGCGAAAAGTTAATTTCGTTTACTTTTTTAGCAAAGATAGTTGCTGGATTATCAAAGTTAAATCTTTTTCGAGGTCTTCGATTTAATTTTTCTGTTATTTTGACAATGTAGTGTTCTTCT
>CALLUJ010000140.1 GCA_938011245.1 uncultured Aquimarina sp.
GAAATGAAAAGAATGGTTATGTAGAATATCTAATTCCACCTAAGCCTGAATTAATTCAAGTTTATAAAGAGTACCATTCTAATGGAATTCTTAAAACTAAAGGATTCAGTTTTCCTAATGATTTTCAAAAAGGAATATGGAAAGAATATGATGAACAAGGGAAACTTATCAAAGAAATTGATTATGACGAAGGTTATAAGTATAGTTGGGAAGATTTATTACAATTTTTAAAAAAACGAGAAGTAAATATTAGAGATGCTAATAATACAACAATTACCAAAGAAAATGGAAATTGGCGTTTTGACTACATAGATGGAATTTACATATTCGATGTTATTATAGACGGAAAAACAGGTGAGATTTTACAAGATGCTAAGAACGTTTTTGAAGAAGGCCCTTAAGAAAACAACTTCACTAAGTCGTCTTTATTAGTTAATTTTTGAGCAGAAAATCCTTTGGAAAAACAAACTTGTAAAACCAGAATACTATGAAAAATGTATTAATTATAATTCTTGAATTCAAGTTATAAGTGCGAGAGATTTTAAATATTGAGTGGGCTAGCCCACTCAATATTTAAGATTAAAAGACCACATTTGTCTTGCATGAAAAATTACAGTCAATTTGACTTAAAAAAAGAGAATATAAAATTCGATTTCGTGTTAAACCGAAAAACTAGTGTGTTTTTTTACAGACTACGTTTCATGTACTGGGTTTTTATTATTTGTTTGTATAATTCTAGAGAAGTCTTACTAGATTATTCAAAATTTACTCCATAAAAAATATAGTTTTTATGGTAGTATTTGAAATGAATAGCAGGTATAATAAATCTTCAGACTCATTTTATTTTAAAAATCCTAATTACAAAAGGTTAATGCAACAATGTTGCATTAGTTAAATATACATTGTAATATTGCAGCTAAATTGTAATAATTAAATAGTTATGAATTTAGCGGTTAATAAATCCGATTCTCTTGGTATCGCTGCCAGTACTTTATGCTTAATCCACTGTATAGCAACCCCATTTCTCTTTGCTCTAAATACACAAATTATAAATTTAGGTCCGTGGTGGTCAAGTATAGATCTTGTTTTTCTGTTAATTTCTGCTTTAGCTATTTATAAATCAGGTACAACAGTCACAAAAAAATGGATTACTAATTTACTTTGGATTAGTTGGAGTGTATTGTTATTTATTATTGTTAATGAAAAAATAGAATGGTTACCTATACCAGAAGCTGCGGTTTATGTGCCTTCGGTTAGCCTTATTCTATTGCATTTTTATAGCCGGAAGTATTGCCAATGTGCAACAAATGAATGTTGCATTAAATAATTTTAAGATATGGACAAAGAGCATGCAGAGTTTATAGGAGATAATCATACAGGGACTCGTGTAGATACCCCAATGGTTAGCAATGCATTCGAAAAATCTGACGAAGAAAAAATTGCTGCTATTCAAGTACATTTTCAAAAAATAATGGAAGAATTAGGTCTCGATATTACTGACGATAGTTTATCAGGAACTCCATATCGTTTTGCAAAAATGTACGTAAAAGAATTGTTTTACGGACTAAATCCAAAGCATAAGCCTAAGCTTTCTACTTTTAGTAACAAATATGGGTACAAAAAGATGCTTATAGAACAACAAATTTCTATAGATTCGTCTTGTGAACATCATTTTTTACCCATTACAGGATTTGCCCATGTAGCGTATTTTCCAGAACAAAAAGTAGTTGGACTTTCCAAAATTAATCGATTGGTAGACTATTATGCGCACAGACCGCAGGTGCAAGAAAGACTTTGCTTACAAATTTTAAAAGATCTTCAAAAAGCATTAGAAACCAAAAACGTAATTGTATTGATTAATGCGAAACACCTTTGTGTTTCTTCAAGGGGTATTAAAGACAAAAATAGTTTTACGACAACTATAGAATATGGAGGGCTTTTCGAAGAAAGAGAGTATAGAAATGAGTTTCTAAATGCAGTTAATTTTAATAATACACCGTAAATTGGTGTACTATTACCCCAATAATAATACATAATTAATGGAAACCATCGTTACTGTAGTAGGATTTTTAGGAGCAGGAAAAACAACACTATTAAAGTACTTACTAGATAAATTTACAGAAAGTGGTTGGCAACCTTTTGTTATTCTAAACGATTATGAAAATGCAAACTTAGACGCACAACAGTTTATTGAAAAATTGGATTTAAAGTCTATAAAAGCGCTTAGTGGCAGTTGTATATGCTGTAGTGGTCTTGTGGAGCTAAGAAATATTGTAAATAAAATTCCCGAGCGAAAAAAAGGCATTACACTTATAGAAGCCAATGGTACTTCGGATGCTTGTTCGCTAATGGAATTTTTAGGAGTAGGAATTAATAAACGATTTTTACCTCCTATTCAAATATCGGTTGTTGATGTTAAAAATTGGCAACAACGAGACGAAAATAATTCGCTTGAATCTAACCAAGTTCAAGTTTCTTCCCTTATCGTTTTAACACATCTCGATAGGGTTAACCTAAATAGAAAAGACGCTGTAATTAGCGGAATAAAGATATTGAATCCTACGGCAAAGATTATAGCTATGGACGATATTGATATTACACTTTTTCCTTTATTAGCCCCCTCAAAAAACACCCCAAAACAATTTGAACATTTAAAAACACATTGGGCTTCTGCTTCAACAGACTTGCCCGACTTACCTAACATTCAATGCATTTATAACATTTGTGAAAAACTACCCAAAAGCATTCTTCGTGTAAAGGGATGCACCAAGATAGCACAAGAATCAACCTATACCTATTTTGAGCGTAAACCAGACGGGGAAGTAGTTGTTAGGGCTTTTAATGGAATCCCTATAACAGGGTCTAAGTTGCTAACTATTGGTCCTGGAAGCGAACCTATAGCCCTTGAAAAAGCAATTCACAAAGTTTTACATACAACCAATCTTCAATAACAACAATTAATTGTTTTAGAAGTTGTTTAATTAATAGATATATGTTTTATTATTGAATATGGTACAAACCAATAAGCTTACATTTCAATACAAAAAAGACGAACATACTTTTAGTTTTCCAGATATCAATTTAAAAGAAAATGAAAATGTACTCATTTTAGGTAAATCAGGAATTGGAAAAACAACGTTATTACATCTTTTAGCAGAGTTATTAAAGCCAACTACAGGTAAGGTTACGATTAATAATTTAGATTTAGACTCCTTATCCAACAATACACTAGATATATACAGAGGAAAACATATAGGTTTAGTATTTCAAAAAAAGCATGCTGTACAATCGCTAAGTGTTATCGACAATCTTAAAGCGAGGCTTATGTTTAGCAAAAGGAAGATCGATACAGTGGCTATTGAAAGATTGCTAGAACAATTGGGTTTATTGGATTATAAAAACAAAAGGATTTTAGCGTTAAGTGAAGGACAGTTACAACGATTAGGTATTGCATTATCAGTAGTGCATTGTCCTAAAGTAGTTTTAGCAGACGAACCAACATCGAGTTTAGATGATGAAAATTGTACTGTAGTAATGGAATTGCTTTTAGAACAAGCAAAACAAACGAATGCAAATCTTATAGTAATTACACACGATCAAAGAGTAAAACCATTCTTCACAAATACAATTACCTTATGAATATTTGGAAGATTAGTATTCAAAACATAAAATCGAAACCCTTATATACTATTCTAAGTGTTTTTAGTTTATCCTTAAGTATTGCGTTACTTATAGGAATACAGTAATTAAAAGCGTCTTTTGCCTACCAAGTGGAGCATAATTTAGGAGCAATTGATATGGTAATAGGAGCCAAAGGAAGCCCATTGCAATTGGTGTTAGCATCGGTACTACATCTTGATAATCCCACAGGTAATATTTCGTATAACGAAGCTAAAAAAATAGCAAAAAGTAGAATGATAAAATCCGCTGTTCCTATTTCCTATGGAGATAATTATAAAGGTTTTAGAATAGTAGGAACCACAAATAAGTTTTACAATTTTTACCATGCAACATTAAATAAAGGGAAGAAAAATAAAAAACCTATGGAAGTAGTACTCGGTGCTACAGTTGCGAAACAATTAAAGCTAAATGTAGGAGATACTTTTTTTAGTTCGCACGGAATGGTAGAAAATGATATTGACATCCATAACGAAAAATTAACCATAGTTGGTATTTTGAAGCCCACAAAAAAGGTAATAGACCGTTTAATTATAACCCATCTCGAAAGTATTTGGGAGGTTCATAACCATCACGAACACCAGGATAATAATGAAGACGAAGTACATTCTACCAATCATAATACAGAAAATTATACCATTGAACATGAGGATCACGAAGAAAAACAAATCACCTCACTATTAGTTTCCTTTAAAAACCCAAGAGGGCTATTAACTTTTCCTAGAAAAATAAATAAAAGTACCAACATGCAAGCTACTTTACCTAAATATGAGTTAGAACGCTTATCCGAATATACCGGTATTGGTTTTACCACAATTTCTTGGATAGCCTATTTAATACTGCTAATTTCTGGAATGACAATTCTAATTAGCCTTTACAAAATGGTGAAAGAGAGGGCTTTTGATTTAGCATTGCTTAGAAGTTACGGAGCAAGTAATTTACAATTAATAAAAATGGTTGCCTATGAAGGAATTATAATAGCAACAATAGCATTTGTAATCGGTTTTTTATTAGTGAAGATAGGATTAAGGATTGTATTTAATTTTATGAATAGTGGCTACAAACAGCATATACTTCAAGAAGTATCGTTTTATAACATTTTAAATGCCGGCTTGTTAGTATTTGTTATGATTTTACTGTCTATAACACTCGCTATTTACCCAATTATTAAAATGAATATTTCTACAATTTTGAGTCATGAAAAATAGAATTCTAATTCCATTTCTGGTTTTATTCTCCATGTTATGTTTTAGTCAACAAAACATAACATGGAAGGATTTAGCACAAGTAACGTTTACCGAAAAATACTTTGAGGATTATGATGATCTTTTTTTATATCCTGAATTTTTAGATCCTATAAAAGCTTTAGAGGGCAAAAGAATTACCATTAAAGGTTATTTTTTAAATATTGAACCAGAAGAAGCTATCTATGTATTATCTAAAGGACCTATGTCATCTTGCTTTTTTTGTGGTGTTGGCGGGCCAGAAACTGCTATGGAACTTAATTTTAATAGTAAACCACCTTTTAAAACTGATGATATTATTGCGGTAACAGGCAGGCTACAGTTAAACAAAGACGACGTAGAACATTTTAATTATATTCTTACCAATTGTACCGCAACTGTAGTGAAGTAAATAAATTGCTAGTTTTGTAAAACATGCGCCCGTTCTACAGGCCAATTATCCTCAGAACCATTTCTCCAGCTTTGGTGGGCTATTTCTTTATCCGTAGATAAACAATTATTAAGCTCCGCTATAATTTTTTCTTTATCCATATCCAGACCAATAAACACAATTTCGTTTTTTCTATCTCCAAAATCCTTATGCCAATCTTCTTCAATATGGTCTTGGTTATCTATAAATGTAGCATATTTAATACGCTTATCAAAAGCCATACTACTCCACCAAACGCCAGCGCTATCGGCTTTTAAAGAGCCACCAGCTTGCCCCCAAACCAAAGCTTGTTCAGGTCTCGATGAAATCCAAAATAAGCCTTTACTTCGAATAATTGAATAGGGAAACTCATGTTGCACAAATTTCCAAAAACGATTAGCATCAAAAGGTTTTTTAGACCTAAAAACAAAAGAGGATATCCCATATTCTTCAGTTTCAGGAGTGTGTTCGTCTTTTTGGAGTTCTTCAATCCAACCAGCACTTTGCTCAGCTTCTTCAAAGTCAAAAAGTCCTGTATGTAAAATTTCCTTTGGAGCTACTTTACAATAATTAGAGGCTATAATACGTGCTGCAGGATTTAACTTTTGAATAGAAGCTTTAAGAATGGCTAAATGTTTTTTAGGGACTAAGTCTGTTTTGTTCAAAACAATAACATTAGCAAATTCAATTTGATCGGTTAATAGGTTTACAATAGTTCTATAATCACCTTCAATATTAGTAAGGTCTCTATCCATTAAGGTTTCTGGGCTGCCAAAATCTTTAAAAAAGTTGAAGGCATCAACAACAGTAACCATAGTATCTATATAACTAAAACGAGAAAGATCAATGCCGTTTTCTTCATCTATGAAAGAAAACGTTTGTGCTACCGGAACAGGCTCACTAATACCTGTACTTTCAATAAGTAAGTAATCAAAACGGTTTTCTTTTGCCAAGCGCTCTACTTCAATCATTAAATCTTCTCGAAGGGTACAGCAAATACAACCATTACTCATTTCTACTAACTTTTCCTCTGTACGGGATAACGTGTTTTCATTTTTTACCAATGCAGCATCCACATTCACTTCACTCATATCGTTTACAATAACAGCAACTTTTAGACCTTCTTTGTTATGTAATATGTGATTAAGTAGAGTGGTTTTTCCAGCACCAAGAAATCCACTTAAAACAGTAACAGGTAATTTCTTTGAAATATTTATTTGTCTTATCTCTAATATATTTTAACACAAATGTAAAAATTAAAACTTAATGCAACATTGTTGCATTAAGTTTTTTTGTGATGTGATTGATTTAATTATTAAATAGGATTCTATGATATTTGTTTCATGAATTTATTTTTATTTAAAATAATTAAGAATAAATTTTTAAAACAAATATACAGAGTGTATGTTTGTGGTATTATTTTAAATAAATCTAAATAAATGAAACTAAACAATATTACAAAATTACTAATAACAGGATTTACTATATTTTTAATAGTTTCCTGTAGTAGTGACGACGACAATAGTAGTAAAGGAAATATTAATAATAATGGAGAAGGAGCGACGACTTCCGTAGCAGTAAATCAAATAGCAAAAAACTACGCTACTATTGTATTGGCTAACTATAATGACGCACTTTCCGATGCATTACAATTAAGAACAGCACTTATAACATTTACAACTACTCCTAATGAAGAAAATTTTCAAAAAGCAAAAAATGCTTGGTTAACCTCTCGCGAAAGTTATGGTCCTAGCGAAGCATTTCGCTTTGCCGATGGTCCTATAGATTTTGATAGAGATGGAGAAGAAGGTCCAGAAGGATTGTTAAACTCTTGGCCACTTGACGAAAATTTTATCGATTATGTTAAAGGAGCAAATACAGCAGGCATTATAAATAACGTTACCGAATTTCCAGAAATTACCTTAGAAGTTCTAGAAGCAAAAAATGGAGATGGTGGAGATGCAAACGTTTCTACAGGTTACCATGCTATTGAATTTTTATTATGGGGACAAGATAATACATCAGCTTTAGAAAAATTAGCAGGGCAAAGGCCATTTACCGATTTTGTAGAAGGAGGTACTTCAGAAAACCAAACACGTCGTAGTACTTATATTTTAGTATGCGCAAATTTAATTATTGAAAACTTAGAATCCTTAATTGCTCAGTGGGAAGAAGGAGGAAGTTATAGAACCGAATTTAATACTTTAAGCGACAATAATTTGTTAACAAATTTATTTGGAAGTATTGCAGAACTATCTAAATCCGAATTAGCTGTGGAACGTATGGATGTAGCTTTAGGGAATCAAGATCAGGAAGATGAACATTCTTGTTTTAGCGACAATACACATAGGGATATTCGTTTAAACTTCGAAGGAATAGAAAATGTATATTATGGAAAATATAAAAATATTGTAGGAGAATCTATTAGCGATTTGTTAAGGGAAAAAGATGCAGAAGCGGCAAAGGCAATAGATAATGCATTCGCTGTGGCAAATGCAGCAATAGAAAACACTGCAATCCCTTTTGATTTTGCAATTTCTGGAGGCGAAAGCTCAGAAGAAGGAGCCAAAGTAAAAAGAGCAGTTGTAGCATTACAAACTCTTGGAGATTTACTAGCAGAAGGAGCTTCAAAATTAGGGCTACAAGTAACTGTAGAATAAAGGAATTTAACTTTAAATAACCCACAGCTAACTTTTGTAGTTGTGGGTTTTTAAGTTTTAAAAAAAACTATGCAGCAATATATTTTTATTATTGGTTTAATTTTATTGGTAATTTCTTGTAGTAGTGATAATTCATCAGAGTTAGAAACTATTCCAAATATTCCTAAAAATGAACAAGAAACAGTAAACCCTTTGGAAGAGTTTCCAGGAGGAACCACATCAATAAATAATAAATCTCCAAAAGCCTTTAATTTTGCAGCAAGAGGTTTGAATAATAAACAGCTAAGTGATTTTGGAGCAGGGAACTCATTTTTTACTCAAAATTGGGTATCAGCGCCAGCGTCTACCACAGCAAGAGATGGTTTAGGACCTTTTTTTAATTCTAGATCATGTTCAGGATGTCATTCTGATGATGGAAGAGGAAGAACCCCTTTATTTGATGGGGAACTGTCCCATGGATTATTACTAAGACTATCTATAGGCGAACTAGATAATAATGGCTTTTCGTTACCCGATCCTATATACGGAGGACAATTACAGGATCAATCTATATTAGGAATAAAAACACAAGGAAATATTAGAATAGTATATAAAGAAAAGACAACTACATACCCAGATGGAATAACAGTCTCGCTTAGAAAACCTATGTACGCTATCGATAATTTAGGATATGGAAAATTAGATGCTAGAACCAAATTTTCACCTCGTATAGCAAACCATATGATTGGCTTAGGGTTATTAGAGGCTATTTCTGAAGAAACATTATTGAGTTTTTCCGACGAGAACGATACTAATAATGATGGAATATCGGGGAAACCTAATTATGTATTTAACATTCGAGAAGGTAAAAAGACTATAGGAAAATTTGGATGGAAAGCAAATAATCCAACAGTAGAACAACAAGTTGCAGGAGCTTTTTTAGGAGACTTAGGACTAACCTCAGAACTTTTCCCTAAAGAAAATTGTACTTCTATAATAAATTGTAATGAAATACCTAATGGAGGAACCCCAGAAATTACAGAACGGATATTGCGTACAACTACTTTTTACTCACAAACAATTGCTGTTCCGTTACGTAGAAATTTTGATAAACCAAATATTTTAAAAGGGAAAACATTATTTAATCAAGTAAAGTGTAACGCTTGCCATATCCCTAAAATACAGACAGGAACTCATCCTATTAAATTATTATCTAATCAGATTATTTACCCATATACCGATCTATTGTTACATGACATGGGAGAAGGTTTAGCCGATGAGCTTCCCGACTTTGATGCCACTCCTAATGAGTGGAGAACTCCACCACTTTGGAGTATAGGCCTATTTCAAACAGTTAATAAGCATACTAATTTATTGCACGATGGCAGAGCCAGGAATGTAGAAGAAGCTATATTATGGCATGGCGGTGAAGCTGAAAATTCTAAAAACACTTTTATAAATTTGACTGCCGTAGAAAGAGGTCTATTAATTGATTTTGTAAACTCATTATAAAAATGAAAAAAATATATTCAATATTCATCTTATTATTAATAGTTTCTTGTGGAGGAGATAATCAAAGAAATAAGGAAGAAATACCTGTTGATTTCGATGTAAACTTACAACTATCTTCTATTTATAATTTAGAGATAATACCTTTAATTGAAAAAAGTAAATCCAATTCAAAGCTATTAGAAGAAAGTCTTATAAAATTTATTGATAATAGTACACCCCAAAATTTTATCGAAACGCAAGAAGTCTATAAGCTACTAGTAAGTTCGTGGGAAGAATTAGAATTATATAATTTTGGGACTTCTCAAATTACAAGTGCAACACGAAAAATAAGTCAAGCCCCAACAAGTAATCGTATTGAGTCTATTATTGATACTGATGAGGTGATTGATACTAAATATGTAAAAAATCAAGGAAATAATGTAAAGGGGATAAACGCAGTAGAGTATTTACTTTTTAACCCTAAAATAGCAAATGAGGATATTATTGCTTCACTTAGTAATAATTCTAAAAGAGTCCAATACTTACAAGCGATTACTAAAAATATTAGTTTAGATGTTAATGAATTTGAAACGCAGTGGAAATTTTATAAAAATGAGTTTGAAACAAATATTGAAAACACAACTTTAGGAAGTCAAAATAAACTTGTAAACGCAATAATTAGTAAGCTTCAAGAAATTACAAATGTACAATTAGGAGAGCCCTTAGGTATAAGAAATAAAGGGATTATAGCACAAGAAAACTTATTAGGTTATCGCAGTACAAACTCACTAGCAATTTTAAAATCAAACTTTGCAGCAATAAAAAGAGTAGTTAAAGGAGATTTTATTGATAAAACATCTAGTAATTTAGGGGTAATCAATCAACTTAATGAATTGGAAATTCATAAGTTATCAGATACCATTACTTCCCTAATAAATAATATTGAAAAAACACTAGCTACTTTTTCCACTTCTCTTGAAGAAACCCTTGTCCTTGAAACAGAAAAAGTTCAACTTTTAAGAAGTCAATTTAATCGTTTATTTATCACTTTTAATATTGATGTGAGTAGTCAATTAAATATTATTACTACTAAAAACGATAATGATGGGGATTAATAGTATAATACTATTATAGAAATACTACATATTTTTATAATGATGTATGAATTCTAATTTATAACTTGAATGCAGGATATTAATGATTTCTCACAATTAATTTACTAGCATATTATGAAGCCATTGTTTAGTAGTCTTATACTTTCTTCTTCAAAGGGTTTGTCGTTAATTATTATAAAATAGATAGTTTTGAAAAATTAAAAAAGAGGACAAAAGTGTACTCCAATAAAAAGTATATAAAAATAAAATAAGGAATAGGGGCTAAAGGAAGTAAGCGGTAAAAACAACAAATCCCCTTGAATATTAAGGAACTTTAGCAGTAATGAGAACGATATTTAAACTCGTGACTTCCAGATTACCAAGAGTATAATACATTTCTAAGTAAAATAGTATTTCAAAACGGTACTTTCTTTAAGGTAAGAAAGTTGTGTTAAGTTTTAAATTATTTGAATTTTTTTTGCTTGAAATTATTAAACCTCTACTATACATTACAATGTGTTCTTTGGTTTATATCCTTTAAATTTTAAGGAAAAGTTTTATTTGATTTAAGTAGTTTGGAAACCCCTAGGGTTGTTATTGGGATGTAGTTCTCAAAAATAACTACCCTTAGTATAAGGGGGTATTAATTTTCGTTAAATAAAATACAAGATGCAGATAACTTATACTCGTTTGCAAACAATAGTTTGATTTTCTTGGAATCCGTTTGCGTCAACAGTTTTTAAGTAATCATAATATTTACGATTGCCAATCCAGTTTGGTTTCGAATAAAAGATCCATTTAGAAGGAGCATTTTTTTCATCAACAAAAGAAATTAACTCTTCTGGGTGTCTTTCGTTGTAGTCATTCACAAAAAAGTAAAATAACTTGCCCAATTCCATTTGTTCAGGGGCTTTAAGTTTAAAATTGGTAATAGTTTTTTGGTTATTATCTTTACTAAATTCAAAAGAAATAACAATAGGATTTTTTAATTCTTGAGATGAAGGTTCCTTAATTTGCACATCGCTTACAGGGAAAGGCCAAGTTTTATAAATAGGTACGGGAATGGAAATTCCATACTCAAACACTTTTACAATCATAAAAGGGAGTAAAAAACAAAATCCAGCAGCTAGAAAAATAAGAGTATAATTTTCTTTAAAAAGTTGAACTACCATAATAAAAGCAGCTAATCCAAAAAGGCTAGAAATTATGGTGTATAAAAATTCTTTCCAAAAATCAGTAGGTTTTTCGTAGATGCCATTAAAAAATTTACGCATTATAAAAACATGCAAGCTTCCAAGAATCAGAAATACAGATTGAAAACTAATAAAATTAGCTAGAGGAGCATTGTTTAATACATTTTTATTGGCCAATAAGCCTGTTAAAGCGAATAAAGACATAAGGCAAATAACGTAAATAAAAAAAGTTTTTTTATTTAGTTTAATAAGCTTTCTTAAGCTAGTTATAGAGCCCATAATAATTGCTCCTAGAGCAAGCATTACTAGTCCAAGTTTAAAAAAGCCTGCGTTTACAAGTAATAGAGTTCCCAATATTTGAATAGTTATAAATGTGTAGTTATGCCTAAAACGGCATTTAAATTTTCGTCCAATTTAAACAAATTTTTGCTGTTTTGGGTAGTAATTTTTAAACTCCAATCAATTTCTACTGGAAAAAAATAATCGCTAAATACAGAAATGAATTGATGTGCTTTGCCATTCGGCATAAAATCACTGTATGTAGCACGATTTTTAATTTCTACCACAATTAAATAATTAGGCATTTTGTAGTTACTTTGTTTGCAATCAAGAGCCGTATTTTCTCCTAAAATCATATCAGTATCAGCAAAAGAAGTGTTTTGATTCCAATCTTTGTTTTTGTACTGCTGTGTAATGGTTGTTTTTTCTTTAAGGATTTCTTGAAGCGATTTGGAGGCTAAATCTATATTTTTAGAAATTTTGTGTGCTAAAGGGAGTAACTTAGTTAAGCCAAAAACATAGTCTTTGTCAACTTTGTTCTCAATACCCCATAGGCTTAGTAAAAAAGAAGAGTTACTATTGGAAATATCGCCCACAATTTTAGTTTCATTTTTTCCAACCAATAGTTTTTGGAGAAAAAATTCATTTTCTAAGGGGGCAAAAAGTTTCCTAGCGTGTCTTTCTTCTTGTTTTCCTTGACTTCTAATTTGATTAAACGACTTAGAAGAGTTGTGTTTAATATCTTGATGAAATAGTCCTTGCGGTAAACCATCGTACATACCATTTCTAGTTAGAGAAATTTCTAAGGTACCGTTATCGTTATTTGCATATGAAGATAAGATATCCCTGCGAAAAGCACGTTTAAAATTACCTTTGTTAAGAATGGTTATATCTTCAATATCAATATTTTGTTGTTCAGTTAAGTGTTCTAAAATTACTTCTGCCTTTACATCCAAAAATTGTTCATCAATTATTTTTGACAATTGTTTTTTGTTAACCATAAAAAGTGTTATTTGGGTTGAACTTTTCGGCCAGCAGCGACAAATAAGCGTTGCCAATGAGAATCTTTAAAATTGCTAATTTGAACACCATTAGATCCTTTATTTGTTCTTCTAGAAGTAGAATGCACAAAATAATTATTTTTAAGATAAACCCCTACATGGGTAATTGGAGCATATGGAGAGCCTTGAAGGTTAAAAAACAACAAATCTCCTTCGGTAAGATATTCCTGGCCAATAAATTTTTCAGTACTAGGAGCATTATACTGTTTTTCTGCAGTTCTTTCAATTAAACTGTTATATACATCATGGTATAAAAACTGCGAAAAAAAGGAACAATCAATACCACTTCTATTTTCCCCACCCATTAAGTATGGTGTTTCCATCCAACTATCTATGAATTTATATAACTCTATATTAGAAATGCTAGAGGGTTTTACATTAATAATTTTAGCATACTTAATTTGTATGGGATCAATTTTTTTTTCTGTAATATTTTTAGAGTTAGCATTCTCTTGATTTAGCTCATCTATAAGGTAAGCAGGCAGCTTATTACCTCCACAACTAAAAAGAATTTGAAATGCCGTTATGATTAAAAAAAATTGCTTCATAATTTGTATTTTTGAATACGAAAATAATAAGAACAATTTATAATGTGGTTTTTTCTATAAACAGAATTGAAAAAACGATAAAAAGATAGTTTACTATCAATACATTATAAGAAAGTTAAATTACATTTGTTTTTCACAAGTTATGGCCGTAAGTTACTATAAAATACCGTTAAGTGCAGAAAAAATTGTTTCTAATGTTCCTATAGCACATTGTTCTATTGAAGAATCTATTAAACAGTTTGTTCATTTAATAATGACTTCTCATTTTGGAGAATTTGAACTGGATAGTACATTTGGATGTGCCATATGGAATATAGATTTTGATAACTTAACAACCAACAATAAATTAAGAGATACCATTGAAGAGTCTGTTTTAGAATCGTTAATGAGTCACGAAAAGAGAATCAAGAATATAGATGTGTCTGTAAATATAGTTCAAGACGAATATAAATCGAGCACTAATTTTAGCAGAGTAAAAAAAAGGGTTGACATCAAAGTAAATTGTGTAATACAACAAACTAACGAGTCTTTTTCTTGTTTTGAATGCTTTTATATAGCTCCTTTAGCCTACTAGATGAATTTAATTAATACCAAGGAAGAAATAAAAAATAGAATGCTTCGGAAAGCAGCTCAAGTATGGGGGGTATCACCTTCAGATATAGATGACTCTTTCGATCCAATAGTTTCTCTATTAATAGGAGCTTGTGCTTCACAAATTTCCGAAATTAATAGCGAAGCCAATAATGCTTATGCTAGGATAGCAGATAACCTAATTAATTTAATGACTCCTGATGCTTCTATGGGAGAGAACCCTGCGCATGCCGTTGTTTGTGCTAATCCTACAGAAGCTAGTGTTGGATTGAATAAGAACTTTCAATTTTACACTAAGAAGAAAATTACAGATTTAAAAGGAGAAGTTAGCTTTAAAAGTGCCTTTTTTTCAAATATAAATGGTTGTAAATTGGTTCAATCTTTTTTGAAATATGCTATTACAGGAAATCATTTGATATCGTATAATGCAGAAAGTAAACGTTCAAAATCAACACAGCTTTTTAGAACAGAAATAAATGATGGAACTCAAAAGATATATTTAGGATTTCCAAAATCTAGTGATAAAATATCATTGAAAGGAGTGAGTCTGTTTTTTGAGATTGATGGACTTTCTGAAAAAGATAATTTTTATAGACAATTGAAAAACGTAAGAATTACGCACAACAATAAAGATGTGTCTAGTTGTACAGGTTTCGATACATCTTTAATTCAAGAAACAAAATATATAAAAGAAGTGTTTTCTAATCGTTCGCCCAGAACGGTGGCTTATGAAAAAATGGTGTTAGATTACTACAAAAAAAAATTTATTACCATCCAAAGTGAAGTGTATTTAGATGAATCGGTTAAAAACACGCCAGAACTAGAGGAAATTGTAAATAAATATGAAGAGGAAGATCTTAGTAATATTCATTGGCTTACGATAGAGTTTTCAAATGTTTTAGATACCAATGCATTAAAATACATGTATGCTTCGGTAAATTGCTTTCCAGTACTTAATAGAAAATTAGAATCGGTATCGTATAAGCTTAAGGAAAATAGCAGAATTGTTCCTTTGGTAATTTCAGATGCTTTTTTGGATATTCACAATGTTAGTAATCAATTAGGTAAACATTATAAAACGGTAGAGCAAAAAACAAATACCTCCAAAGGAACTTATTTTATTAAAATGGATCATATTGGAAGGTTAGATGCGACAAAGGCTAAAGATCAATTAATACATTTAATAGACTTGTTAAGAAATGAAGCCGCAGCTTTCTCAATTTATGGGAATGATTTTATTAACGATGTCGTTACAAAACTAAGTCAAAACATTACCTTGTTGGAAAACAAAATGGCTACAATTAATTTAGATAAAAAAGAAAATAAATACATCGTAGTTAATCCATATTCCGACCAAGAAACCCTTTATGTTGATTATTGGACAACATTAGGAGCAGAAGGAAACCAAATAAAAAGCGGTTCCTCATTAATGGTATATAAAGGAGTGGAAGTAAATCAAAACGAGTGTTATTTAGTAACTACTTCTATAGGAGGTAAAGATCAATTAAATACACAAGAAAAAATTTACAGTTACCGCCGTAAAATGCTAACACAAGACCGAATTGTGACTAAACAAGATATTATTACGCTATGTTTTGATATTTGTGGAGAAGCAATAAAAGAGGTGTCGGTTGAAAAAAAGTTTTTGGTAGGAGAAACACGTAATGAGGGATTTATACCAACGATGATGATTGATTTATATGCTTCAAGCTCAAAAAAGACCTCAGATAAGGAATGGGACTTATACAAGAGTAATTTGCTTTCTATTTTACAGGAACAATCACATAATATATTACCTTTTAAGATTTTAGTGAAAGCTTAACTAAAACTAACTATGAAAAACAACAATACCAAAGAAATTACTAATTACGAAATAGATAAAAATATTCTTTTTATAATGTTCGGAGTTATAATATTATCACTTATAATATTTAGCTATAAAGCTATTAATCATTCGCCATGCGATATTGTAAATTTCGATACAACAGCCAATGGTTATAGAGTAGGAGAAATTATTAGGTTTAAAGATTTTTCAGAAGATGCACAGGAATACGATTGGGATTTTGGAGACTCTACGGTACATCGTACTATAGTAAATCCTTTTCATACCTACACCAAACCAGGAAAATATACTGTTACGCTTACTGTAAATAGCAAATGTGAATTTTCTAAAGAATTGGTAATACAAAAAAATAAACCTACTATAGACTCTACACGCATAGCAAAATTTAAAATACCAAAAACAATTAAGGTAGGAGAATTACTAAGTGTAAAAGATTTTACCAAAAATGCAACAAGTTGGGAGTGGCGTTTTGGAGAAACTTCAGAAGTAAACTCTACATACAAAGACCCTACATATAGTTATACAACTGCAGGCTTAAAAACGGTTACATTAGTTGTAAATGGAGATCCAAGATATAGCAGTCAACAACAAATTAACGTATTACCTAGTGTTACTGTGGCTAGAATTACTCCTCGTAAAACAACACGTACTCCAGGGCAATCTTCAGCAAATACTATAAAATTGCCAGACGCTCCCACAAATATACCGCCAGTAAACCCTACACCATCAATATTAGAGACTTCTAAAACACCTAGTATTAGTAGAGGAGCGTTTGCTAAAAAAATTATTTTGGTTTCTGAAAAAAAGGCCTCAGCAAGCGACTTTAAAAAATATTTATGTAATGGAAACTTACAGACAAATACATCTGCCAAAGGTAAAAAAACTACCTTTATTGAGTTTTGTGAGAAAATAAAAGGGAAAAAAATAAAAATTAAGTCTTTAGAATTATTCAAAAACAAAAGAACCAATTGTATTGAATATATTTCTATAGACTATTCTAAAGGATTATTTTAACTATGAACAGTCCAAAAAAAAAGCATCTTTTTGTCAACTGGGTTGACGGGATGAAGATTAATAAAAATCATTTTATAGCTTCCGATTTTGCAAGTGTACAACATGCAACCAATATAGGAAGAGCCAGTGTGTCGCCGCATACTTATGGATTGTTGCCATTGCATTCAGACAAAGAAGAAGTTGTAAATATTCAACTATCTTTAGATAGTCAAAATTCAATTATTGCCAATGTGTCCAACTGCATTGCAATTACTTCTAATGGAACATTCATAGAGATAGATAAAAATGTACAGCAGTACCTGAAGAACGAATCGGATTTTACTAGACTTAGGGTTAACTTTAATCCAGAAGAGGAGGAAGGTCAAAAGTTTTATGTGGTTTTAGGAGTAGATTCTTATCATAAAATTGGAGTAGGAGAAGCAAATACAGAAGAAAACCCACCAAGACACCCTTACGTACTTCCTAAATACAGTTTAGGAATTGTAGAAGAGGAAGAATTGTACAACAGTGCACTGGGAGGAAGTTTTTTAACTATTGGGAAATTACAGGTGTTAGATGGAAAATTAGAATTACTTCCAGATTACATACCACCTTGTATCTCGGTAAAAAGTCATCCAGATCTTATGTATATCTATTCGGAGTTGGGGGTATTTCTTACGACGATAGAAAAATATAGTTTGCAGATAATTCAAAAAATATTACAAAAAAATCAAGCTAATGATTTGGCAGGAATGGTACAGCATATTTGTCAGCAAACTCTTAATTATTTAAGTACTGCATTACCAACTTATATTTTAGAAAGTACCAATCAATCTCCTTTTCAGATGATGGTATGTCAAGTAACACTTAGTAGAGTAGTTAAAAACAATATTGATATATTTAAAGGATCAGGGAAAGAAGAATTAATCAATTACCTTAGTAGTTGGACAGAAAGCACTCAAGGAGATTTTGAAAAAATCTTAGAAGATGTAATTCATCTGGATTATAAGCATTTTGATATTAACGAATCTATGGAGCAACTTAGTCAATTTTCAAAAATACTTTTAGTGCTGTTTAAAAAATTAGACGACTTAGATTATATTGGTCAAAAATCAGATTCTAATATTTTTGTGAAAGAAGAAGTTGTAGCAAAGCAAGAGATTAAGCAGCGAAGAAGTTTTTTATTAGATTAAATTAATACCTATTTTAATACATGAAGCCAAAAAATACCAAAGAACGAAATGCTAGCATACTAAAATTTGCACTCATTTTTGGAGTTACGCTCCTATTAAGCCTTTTAGCAGTGTTTTTCGATTTTAATAGATTGCCTTTTAAAGAAAATAAAATTTTAAAAGGACGTGTAAGTCAAGTTGAAAAAGAAGAATTATTCCAGTCTAAATTTTCGGAAGATGCAGAAGAAATAAGATCATTAATAGACTCGTTAGATCGTCCTGGACAAAATGTACAGTACTTTAACGCTCTAATTAACGATAAAATTGTGGATTTGCAAAAAGTGATTCCAGCAAAGGATTCCACCTCATATTATAATATGTATGTAAATTATGTACAATCTTTTGTAGATATTCAAGAGTTAAAAACGAAGTTAAAAAAGTTAGAAAACGCAGAACAGCGACTACAAGAATATGCACAGGAAATAGATCGATTAAGTGCAGATTTAGATAATAAAGAAAGATTCATACAATCATTACGTAGACGATAAATAATTAGATTTAGATAAAGTAATTAAACCACCCATACGTGTTTTTGGGTGGTTTTTTAGTGTTAATTTTTTTAATCTATAATGGTAATTTGTTGATTATTAGTAATTGCTTGCTCTTTTGTTATAAAACACAAAATTAATACACGGTTAATTTTGTGTAACTTAATTGTTTTGAAAAAGGACAAAGGTTATAAAAATACGTTAAACTGTAATAATTTTAAGAAAGCATAGGAAATTTTAAAGAAAAGTATAATTATTTGTAGGTTAATGCTTTGTGGTTTTTTAATAACTACCTATATTTGAACCGTGCAAGTCACGTTTATTATATTTAATCATTATTAATTAAAAATTTTTATTATGTCTTTTAAAGCAAAATTAAAAGTAGGAGGAAACGAGTACAACGTATTAAACTGTACTTATGGTTTAAGTCAAGAAACTGACGCTACAGGACGTCCATCATCTGTTACTCGTGGAGGAATGATTACTATTGAAGTAGAATCGACTTCAGATACTAGTTTATCTGACTGGATGTTTAATAACTTTGAAATGAGAAGTGGATCTATCGTATTCTTAAAAAGAGATACAGAAGCAACTTCTAAAGAATTAAAATTTGCTGATGCTTATGCAGTAAAGTACAACGAAGGTTTTAACTCTACAGGACAAAACCCAATGACAGAGAAATTAACAATCTCTGCTCGCGAAATTGGAATTGGAAACGGAGAGCATGTAAATGAGTGGGTATAATCACATATTTATATATTTTTATTATTCAAAAGGGAGCGTCTGCTCCCTTTTGTTGTTTTTAAACATTATTTTAAGCTTGTCCTTATTGAATTTTGTCTAAAAAATAAAGAAATTTAACAAAGTTAATATTCAAAATAAATTATAGATGAAAAACTTATTTCTAGGACTTTGTGTAGCATTGGTGTGCCATATCTATAGCTATTCTCAAAGTGAAAATATAGAGAAGCTGGCTGTAGATGTTATGGGTATTAAGCAATTGCGATTGATGACTAAACCAGAATTGCGAATTTTGAGAAATGAGGTATTTGCTCGCAAAGGACACGTTTTTAGAAGTAAAGATTTAGCGGCTTATTTTGGAAAAAAAGTGTGGTATAAACCTATGCCAGACAAACAGATTATACTTACAGATAATGAGCAAGAATTTGTAGATAATATTAAAACAGTTGAAGCAGAAGTAACTAAGTCTATCAATTTTAGGTGTTTAGAATATTATAACGAAAACATTGAGGCTATATATCCTCTTACAGGCGATAAAGTGATAAAAAATAGACTTCCTAAGGGATTAAGTGCTTTAAAGATAGCTCCAAAAGAATTAAAAGTGGGGCTACAACGTATATTGTACGGTGGAGATGTATATGCATTGGATTGTAATGCACAGCCTCACTATAGATTAATGATTACTAACTATCCAAAAGGTAATTATCATTGCTACTTAGTTGAAGGGGATGTTAAAAAAATTCATAAACTTTACGGAAGTTTTGGAATTCAAGAAGATAGGGAAGATTACAGTTTTGTACTTGCTAAAGATAGTTTAGTAATTACTATTAAAAATTGGAAAAAAGAAAAGGAAGCAAGTGTTAGAGAAGAAAAATTTGCCATTACTACTGTTGGAGTTATAAAACAATAAAAGCGACTTAAATATAGTTTTAAGCCGCTTTAGTTTTTTTAAATTAAAAAAGAAAATCTTTTTTATTCTTGCTCATATTCTGTACCCCATTCTGTGCCATCATCTCCTTTTTGACCATCCAACTTAATCATAAAGTTTTTAGCAGGGAAATACGGTTTCATGTGAATATCCAGTAATACACGATCTTTTTGTTTTGGATCTTGCTCAAAACGTTTAATAGAAAAATCTTCAATCAATTTGTCTGGACCAGTAATATTGTCCAAGAATTTTACAATTTGCCCCATAAGTTCTTTACGGGTCTTTGCATTAAAGTTTTCGAAAGCTCTACGGTTTAGGAAATCCATAAGCACTTTGGTAACATAATCAAATACACGTACTACAGAATACGTTTGTAATCCTAAATTGTCTCCGTTAAACAAGGTTTTAGCAGAGAAAGCCATAACTTTACCATACTCGTTAACCATGGGTACTAGCCCTAATTTTTCTAACTGAGAGATTTCACCTTTTTTAAGGTCAAATTGTACGCCATCTACTTCGTTAATACCACCAAATTTTTTACCAGCAGTAACTTGAGACATTAATGTTTTGTATATCTTACCCGCTAAAGCACTAGAAGGAGGTACAAAAAGATCGTCCTCTTCGCCTACTTCGTCGTACTTACCACGACCTACTAACCAGTTACAAGTCATAATCACATTAGAACGGAAATCGTCACCACCAGTAAGGTTGGCAAGTTCAAACATTTCCATTACATCGTCTGGTTCGTCTAAGTGTTCAAAATCGGTAACCATCATTACCTTATTATTGTGTGCAATTTTCGCCCACTTTTCAACTACTTTATTAGATCCTAAATAACCAGGTACTACTAACAAACCATAGTTATCTCTAAGGTCTAAACGATCGTAACCTTGTACTAGTTCTTCTTCTATAGCATCAATAAAACGTGTATTGTCCAAATCTTTAAGCTGATCTAGTTCGGCATTTACAATATTGATGTTTTTTACTTTCTGAGATTCTGTATTTTTATAAAATAACGCTACGGAACGGTAAGATTGTTCTACATCTTTGGTTTGTTCCAAAGCACTAGCTAAGTTTTTACTAAGCGATAATTCCGCTTCTTTAGATTGACTTTCTGAGTTAACAGCCATTTCAGAAAGATCATCGGAAGAAGAAAGGACACCTGCCCAAATTTCTAATGTTTTTTGAAGCGTTTCGCGTTCTGTTTTTTTAGAAGATTCTGATAGGAATATTTTTTTACGTGCCTTTCGGGACGGATTCATATTCTGCACGTTTTCTATAGCAGATTCTAACAAGTCGAAACCGCCAAATTTGGCTAAGCGTTCTTCTGTTTCTTTAAGTTTTGCTGCTGGGTTTTCTATATTAACCTCTTTAGCATTAGATTTTAATACTCCCATAATTTTTATGTTTTCTTTATTTAGTGAGTAACAATTATTTTTCTTTTAATTCTGATAATAGTGAATAGATAGATTCAAGTAAAGCTTCTTTAGCATCTGGATCTTCTAATGCCATCTTCAAAATTTTGTTAGACTTTAATTGCTTTACTATTTTAAGGTATTGATCTTTTTCAGTGTTTAAACTTTTTAGAAAATCACTTTGGTCAATAATTCCTTGTTTGCTAAAATCTCCTACATTTTGAAAATGGAGCTTTTCCTTTCTTTCAACGCCTTCGCTGTCTTCATAATTTACTTCGACTTCTGGCTTAAAATGCTGAAATACGCCATCTATGGAAGTAATTCCCTTTACAACTTCGGGTTTTACAGGCGGATTCTGAGTCAATTTTTGAATAAACAAGGTTTTGTTTTGACCTATTTCGCCTATTGCTTCGCCTGAGGAAGATTTTACTTCTGATCCTCCTAATGAGTAATTATCCATATTATAGTGCTTATTATAATTAGTTATTAATTCATGTTATAATTCCAAACCAATTGGTCTTCAATCAAATCTACTGTAATATTACTTTCTTTACTAACTTCTCCGCTAATTATTTTTCGGGATAGAGGAGACCTCAAGTCGGTACGTATTACACTTCGTAAAGGTCTGGCTCCGTATTTTGGAGTAAAACCTTTGTAAGCCAAATGCTCGGTTACTTTATCGGTAAGTTGTAAACTTATTCCCATGCGTTGTAGGGACTTATGCAAATCCTTTAGTTGAATGTTAAATATTTTAACCACATTTTCTTTTGTAATAGGTGCAAATGGTACAATTTCGGTTAATCTACCTAAAAATTCGGGTCTAAAATATTTACCCATAATTTCTAACAAATCTGACGATTTAGGAATAATACCTTCGTTAAAGTTTGAAACCACGTGCTCACTACCTATATTGGAAGTAAATAAGATTACAGCATTAGAAAAATCGCCCACTTTGCCCAGTCTGTCACTAAGTTTTCCTTCGTCTAATATTTGTAGAAAAATATCGAATACAGAAGGATGTGCTTTTTCAATTTCATCAAACAATACTATGGAATAAGGTTTTTCTCTTATTTTATTTACCAATACACCACCTTCTTCATAACCTACATAGCCTGGAGGTGCTCCGTAAAGCAGGGCAGCAGAGTGCTCTTCTTTAAATTCGGACATATCGAAACGAATAATAGCTTCTTCGGTTTGAAACATAAATTCTGCAAGTGATTTTGCTAATTCGGTTTTTCCTGTACCTGTAGGTCCTGTAAAAAAGAAAGAACCTATGGGTAAGCCTGGTTTACTTAGTCCAGAGCGCGATTCTAAAATTGCTTCAGAAATGGTTTTAATAGCATGGTCCTGACCAATAACTCGGGTTTTTATAATTTCTTCCATGTTTAGCAAACGTTCGCGCTCATCCGATTGTAGTTTACCAATAGGGATTCCTGTTTTATGTGCTATGGTAGAGGTAATGTCTGATTTGTCTATAGCAATTTTATTACCTAAATTTAATTGTTGGAATTGAGTAAGTAGCTTGGTAATTTCATCTTTAGCAGCTTCGGCAGATATAATATGTTCAAAACCTTCGTCTTCAATTTCTGTGAATAACAGGTAGCTAAAAATGTTTTTTAAATTATACCACTGCCACTTCAATTCTTTTAATGCATTAACTTCGTTAAGTTCTTGTATGGTGGTTTGTACTTTGTTTTGAATAGTTTCAATATTAGGATCGGTAGTTTCTATCATATACCGAGTGGCAGACATGGTACGATCTATAAGGTCAATAGCTACGTCGGGAAGGCAACGATCTTTAGTAAAACGCTTAGATAGGCGTATAGCTTCGGAGATTGTTTCTTTGTCTATGGCTAGTTTATGAAAAGTAGCATACATAGGCATTATACTATTAATAATAGTTAGTGCTTCTTCTTCGGAAGGCTCTTTTAAAGACAATAATTCAAACTGGCGGGCAAAGCCTTTGTGAATTTCAATATGTTTTCGGTAAGCATCGTTAGTGGCGGTACCAATAATGGTTACTTCGCCTTTAAGTAATTCTGCTTTTAAAATATTAAGCAATCCTGTATTGCCGTTATCTTTATCAATCATTTCCGCAATATCGTCTACAACTAAAATAGGATGGGAGAAAGTTTTTAAGGCTTTAAAAATTTTTTTCAAACGATCTTCTACTTCACTCTTGTAACTTGCTCCAGAGACAAGATCAACCAATTCTAATTCAAAAACCTGAGCGCCTCTAATTGCTTCGGGAATATTTCCTTTTTCAATAGCTTCCACAAAACCATCTATCATTATAGACTTTCCTACTCCAGGTTCGCCCAAAATTAAAACGTTGGATTTTTGATGGCGACCTAAAATTTCTAATATCGTTTTTAGCTCTCCATCTCTACCATATACTGGTTTTAATTCGCCCGCTTGGCTCTGTTTATTTTTTGCAATGCAATAACTTTCTAAGGCTTTGTAATCTACCTTAGTAGTTCCATTGGTAGTATTTTTAAGTTTGGCAATACCTTGGTGGGGCGTTTTTTCAGAAGTGGCCACTTGGATAAGGCTATCGGCTGTTATAGGTAGTGATTTTAGTTGTTCAAAGGTAAAACCTACACCAGGGGTAACGCTTGCTATTAAAACTGAAATAGCAGAAAGTTCGTTGCCACCCGTTTTAAGTAGTACACTTGCTGCTTCAATAAAAATAGCTTTCACACTATCATCCGCATCAATCTTAGCGGGAACAGAGGCTACTTTAGGCAACGTTTCCATACGTACTTCGCACCATTCTTCTATGTAGTAATTATCCACATCTGCGCTAAATAGTATAGTTTCTAAACCTGCATCTTTATGCATCAACGCTTTAAGAAGATGTGCAGCATTATAACTTTGATTGTGATACTCTTTGGCGTACCCTTGTGCTATTTGAATTACAGACTCAAGTTCTTGAGAAAACGATGGCATATCCTAATTTTTGTTCCTAAAGTAATATAAAAAATATTTAAGCTTTAGTTAAAGCGTATATTTCGGACTAAATACTTTTTTTTCGGATAAAGATAGAAATAAATCATATTTTAAGTTTAAAAATTAGAAAAATCTTATACTTTATTTTGTTGAAAATTATTTAATTTAGACCCCTTAAATTCAATACAATATGAAACGTATTTTTTACACACTACTAATTCACTGTTTGCTTGTAGCAGCTTCATCAACAGCACAAGTAAAAAATTATTATTCTATATCTTTTGCTAATGCTTTACACCATGAGGCGTATGTGGAAGCTTCTTTTGGAAATATCCAGCCAGGTAAAGTGGTTGTTGAAATTGCCAATAGTAGCCCCGAACGTTTTGGGAGTTATAATTTTATTAAAAATATATACGATTTAAAAATTACTAGTAGTGGAGGAAATGCCCTCGAATACAGGCGAAAAGGCTTAGATAGATGGGAAATAGATAAACACAATGGAAGTATAAAGGTTACATACAAAATTTTTGCTGATAACGGGATAGAGACTTTTTCGCAGATTAATAAGGACTTTGCAATAATTAATCATCCAGCTACATTTGCTTATATTCCTACGTTGGCTAATAGGCCAATAGAAATATATTATAATGTTAATAGTAACTATAATTGGAAGGTAGCAAACCAATTAAAACCTTCAAAAAACAAGTCCAATACGTTTATGGCTAAAAATTTAGCAGAATTTATGGACTCGCCAACATTAATTGGAGCTGTTAATACAGTAAAGAAAACTATAGAGTCGGGGAGTAGTGACTATAATTTAGTGTTGTCTACAATTTCTAATAGTAATGTATCCTATCTAGAACAGCTTTTAGATGGGATTAGTGCGGTTACAGACGAACAAAAAGAAGTTTTTGGTGGTTATCCTAAATTTGACAGAGATACCTACACCATATTGTATGGTGCAGATTATGATTATGGGAATGTGTTAGAAGGGCATAAAAATTCTTTATTATATACTGTTGGTCAGGAAGTTAAGAGGGAAGAAGCAACAACTCTTAAAAACTTTGCGAAAGCATTTTTTAAGAGTTGGAATGGAGCAAGAATTCAGCCCAATGCTTTAAATCCGTTTAATTATAAAAAAATGCCAATTGTAAAAGAATATTGGTTTACAGAAGGTTTTGCAGAGTATTATGCACTACTAACTATGTGTAGGTCTAAAACGATATCTCACGATCGTTTTTTAAGAGAAATTGCTTACCATTTGAGTGATGTAAAAAAATCTGCTGCTATAGATTACTTTAGTGCTGTAGAGATGAGTGAAAATGCAGGTTTTACCGAGGGGCAGTCTAAGCATGCAAACCCACAAAATGCGGTAAATACTTTTATCCCTGTAGAAAAGCACGGAGCAATTATTGCTTTGGTTTTGGATTTGTCCCTTAGGAATAAAGATCTTTCATTAGATAGTTTTATGAAGCTTTTATGGAATAAATATGGTAAGATTAGCCAAGCGTTTTCCATTGAAAATTTTTATACCAGTTTAGTAGAGTACGCTGGAGATTCTTTTGCTAAAGACTTTTTTGAAGATTATGTTAATGGATCGAAAGCGTTTGATACCGATAAACTTTTAGAAAATTTTGGGGTAAGTACTACTCCTGTAGAAGTACCATACATTGGGGCAATGGTTACTTTTGATAAAAACGATTCTGCGATAATATCGGAATATACTTCTAAAAATACACCTGCATACAAGGCTGGTTTAGAAAAAGGAGATATTGTTATTTCGGTTAATAATCAGTCTTTTTCTGATTTAACGCAGTTTAATAATGCGATTGCTCAGTTTAAAATAGGTAAAAAGGTAATTGTAAAGTATAATAGAAATGGTGTTGAAAATTCAACAGAGTTAAAGTTAGATGTAAATCCAAATATCATTTTAAGTAGTATGTTAAAAATAGGTTCAAAAACTGCAGAAAAGAAAAGATTGTGGTTGGGAGAAGAATAGTAGTGTAATCTATTTAAAGTATTAAGGGTTTAGTCTTTTATGATTAAACCCTTTTTTTTTGGTTTGTTTTTCGAGCCGAAAATATAATTGTTAAGTATTGCCCCGATTAATCCATATTGTCTTAATTAAGTTTGTATTTGTTTTTGATTTTTTTAAAATCAGAAATTATGTTAGCACTTCATTTGTAACTTGAATTCAAGAATATAAAACCATCAAATACCAATTTTAAAGACAAAAAGCAATATTTAGTACTAAAAAGCGAGTGGCTACATTATTCTGTACGTATTTTTGTAAAGATTGTTCTACTAGCACGTTACAGCTCGTTTTAAATATTGACACTCTAATACCTACAATATGAAAATTATAATGTAGCTTTATGCTTCGTATTACAATTTTATCATAAAAAATCTTAAAACCTATTACCATAAGTTATGTCATTTATCTCAAAATTAGAAATTGATGGAAATCAATTTAAAGTGCTTCATTGTTCTTTTAATTTCAATCAGCCCTTAGGCACCAATTTAAAACCTAGCGGTAAACCTCAAGGAGGTGTATTAAACGTAACTTTAGAAGTTTCTAAAAATACAGACTTCTTTTATTGGATGATTAACCCATCTTTAACCAAAAATGGCTCGTTAACCTTTTTTAATAGAGATGCCATGTCCAAACAAATTACCTTTGATTTTCAAAATGCCTTTTGCACCAATCTTTCTGGGGTGTTTGATGCTTACAATAGCGAGCCTCTAAAAATTTCGGTCTCTATTGTGGCAGAGACATTAACGATTAATGGAGAGGTTGATTATTCAAACAATTGGAATGGCATTAGTGCCAACTAAATAGTACGTTTTTTAGCCTTTACTATGATGAAACTAAGTAACGAAAGTTTACGGGATTTTGATGAGCTGCTGAAAGAATGTGTCGAAAGTGCCCAAAGGAGGGCTAAACTGAAACGCATCTCGCGCGAGCATCTCTTGGAAGAAGTTGCCGATAACATGCGTGTAGAGTTGGATCGGCGTAAAACCAAACTATCCCAGTTGCTCTACAACGTAGACATGGCCATGAACCATGGTGCAGATACGCTAAGCAAACGCGAAATTTACCAAATCCTAAGAACCCAACACCAACCTAAACGCCTTACAGACGATGAGCTTGTACGAAAATTTGTACAAAAAAATACTGTAGGCTACCAGGTTTGGGATCAGCAAATGCACTCTTGGGTTACGTTTTCAGAAGGTTCGGAAATTCATGCTCAGATTACCCGTAGTCCTTCCGACAATACTTCCGTAATAGCGGTTAAAGCTTATGATCCTACTAACGGAAAGCGACTAGGTTATACCAACGAAAACATATTATACAATAATGGAAACTACCTTGCGCCACCGGTATTGAATTATGGATATAGTCATAACCCGCAGCATTATATGGAACACAAGGATCATTGGTTCGATAATTTAGCCTTTGGTAATGGAGCTGCAGGAACCTCCGCCGGCACGTTGGAAGCCTTCTTTATAGGGCAGTCCCAATATCGTGAAGCGTGGGAACCGCTTAATAAAACCTTAATAGACGGAAAATGGAAAAGCAAAGCGGGTAATTGGCATCACTTTAAGGATATAGACCTAGAAACCAACGGGTTTAAAAAACAAAGCCTTAAAGTAAGTAAGCATTGGGCAGCGCAGCGTAGTGCTGGTGTAAATAAATATAGTAAGATAGCTGGAAGGTTAGGTACTGTTACGTTTATTATTTCTGTGGAATTAGCAAGACGCAATATAAAGAATGCTAGGGAAAAAGATATTTCGAATAAAAAAAAGGTTATTAATAAAAATAGGTTTGATATAGCAATGGGAATTGTTTCGTTCATACCACCTTTCGGCTGGGCAGTATCGGGCACCTATTTTCTGATGGATGCGGAAGGGGCTTTTGGGGATTTTAGTCCTAGCAGATTTACCACGGAAGAGGCAGAAGTTATGCACGACCGAAGACAGCAATTTGCTAGTAACAAATTGGAGGATGTTATTTTTGAATACGAATTCGATTTTGAACCTACTCCAGCAATGAAAGCTTATGAAATGAAAGAACAGCAAATGAGAGTAAGCGACCATACCGATGTAGCACCACGTACGTTATTTAAAACCGATTTTAAATAATGAAAGAATGGTTAACTAATGTAAAAGCACCGAAATTTTTACGCTATCTGTTTTTTATAGCCTACAGCTATTACAGAAGGTTTATTACTCATAGAGGTGATGCACATTTCACTAGTATTGCATTCTTAGCTATGATACATATGTTATTGTATCAAGGTATTTTTTATAAATTATTGCCACAATTATTGAACATAAAATATTATACAATCCTAATAATGTTATTTGTGGCTATTCAATTTTATATCTGGTTTTGGTATCACAAGAAATGGAGAATATCTATTGAAGAGTTTAAGTATATCAGTCGAAAAAAACAGTTAAAAGGAGGTATTTACTTATTTATATATTTAGCATTCGGATATTTCATTGGAGTAGAATTATAGTATATTTTGAATACGAATTCGATTTTGAACCTACTCCAGCAATGAAAGCTTACGAAATGAAAGAACAGCAAATGCAAGTTCAAGATCATACTTATGTAGCACCACGTACATTATTTAAAACCGATTTTAAATGATAGGTGAATGGTTATATGGTATTAGACCTCCAAAATATTTAAGGTATTTGTTTTTTATAAGCTATAGTTTTTATAGAAGGTTTACAAGTGAACGCGGCGAGGCTCATTTTACAGCTATACTATTTTTAGCTATGATGCATTTATTAGCTTATGAAGGCCTATTTTTTTTGCTAACAATTTCATTCAAAAAAATTAATGCAATTTTCATTATGCTTTTTGTTGGTATTCAGTTCTATTTTTGGTTTTGGCATAAAAAAAAATGGAAATTATATATAGAAGAGTTTAAATATATTAACAGAAAACAGCAACTATTAGGGGGTGTTTATTTATTTATTTATCTATTTATTTGCTTACTGCCAATAGCTATACCATTGGGATTGAGTCTTATTTATAATATTAATCTATATAAAAAAATAGAAGAATTAATGTTATGAATTTAGCTTTTGTTATTTTCAATTTGTGTAATCGTAATAATGTTACATAATAGTAGAAAACGAAAGCCTACGAAATGAAAGAGCAGCAAATGAAAATCCAAGACCACACCTATGTAGCACCACGTACATTATTTAAAACCGACTTTAAATGATAGAGAAATGGTTACATAATGTTAGGCCACCAAAATACTTAAGGTATCTATATTTCATAGCTTATAGTTGGTATAGAAGACATACTACACATAGGGGTAATGCCCATATTTTGGCTATTGGATTTATTGGAATTTCACATATGTTGGTTTATCAAGCTGTTTACTTTTTTGTTTTTACTTCAAAAATTGAAAAATCTAGTACACTTGTAATTGTTTTGATATTGTTAATTCAATTTTATTATTGGTTTTTTTATAGAGAAAAATGGAAACTGTATATCAAAGAGTTTGATTACATTAAAATAAAACAACAAAAACAAAATGTTATTTATTTATTTATTTATCTATTTATTTATTTATCTGTTTTGTAATTGCTTTTTTTCCAATTCTATTAGAGGTGTTTTTTGACATTAGAATCATTGATAAAAGATAAGTGCCTATGAAATGAAAGAACAGCAAATGAGAGTAAGCGACCGTACCTATGTAGCACCACGTACGTTATTTAAAACCGATTTTAAATAATGAAAGAATGGTTAATTAACATAAAAGCACCGAAATTTTTACGCTATCTGTTTTTTATAGCCTACAGTTTTCATCGAAAGTTTACAAGTGAACGCAGCGATGCACATCATACAGCTATTTTGCTATTATCAATAGGTCTACTTTTTTTTATAACCATATTATTGGAGAAATTTCTCTCTTTATCAGGTATCGTAAAACATATCCTTGTACTTT
>CALLUJ010000141.1 GCA_938011245.1 uncultured Aquimarina sp.
AAACAACGTTTTAAAAATAAACAATTTGAAAATATTGAACTCTTAAAAAATTGGTTACATCAAATGGTTTGTGAGATGGATACTAATTTGATTAAATCTATTGTAAGCAATCATCATTATATCGATTTATTCAATAAAATCATATTACAATAGAAATGGTATCAGAAGAAGGTACGGCTGAGTTTTTAAAAACTTCCAAATACACTAAAACAAGTTAGAGATAGTCAAAATAAAAACACTTTTAAAGATTGTAATTTGTACTTCCAAGATGAAGCTAGATTTGGCTTAATGACTCACTTAAGAAGTATGATTAATGCTAAAGGAGTAACTCCAATAGTGAACTTTAAACAGGAATTTAAAAACACCTATCTCTATGGTAGTTATTCTCTTATAGACGGAGATTTTATAGTATGTGAGATGAGTAGTGTAACCTCTAAAGTTTTTGAAATTTACTTAAGAGAACTTTCTAATCATAGACCCAATCAATATAAAATAGTCATTATAGATAATGCTAGATTTCATACTACCAAAAACATCCAAATACCAAAAAATATTAAATTGATTAACATCCCTCCTTACACACCAGAACTTAATGCTTGTGAACAAATATGGAAATATATCAAAGATCGTTTCAAAAACAGAAGTTTTGACTCCTTAGAACATTTAAAACAATGGGTAAATCAATTTGTTGCTCAAATGAAAGAAGAAACTATAAAATCTATTGTGAGTAATCATAATTATTTAAATATCTTTTTACGAATATTTTGTCCGTAAATTGTGTTATTATCGATCAAGCCTTTAATTCTTTCTTTTTTTATGCTTTTTTACCCAATTAGTAATTGTATTGGGGTTAACACCATACATTGTGGCTACAAGTTTTTTTGAACACCTGAATTAATTTGTTTAATCGCTCGTTTTCGTATTTCATTTCTGCTTGACGAATCTACTGATCTAAAATCCATATCCTTTATAAGAAAAAGATACGAATAATATCTTATTTAGTATAATTATATTACCGCAGGGTTAATAACTACTAATAATAGATTTTACAACACTATAAATACGTAAAAATGTATGGTTTTGAAATTTAAACATTTCAGTAACGATAATTTACACGAAATTCATTTTTTTGAAATTAGAATTTAATATTTGTGTATCGTCTACCTCTAACCAATTGTTAAGTATTGTAGCATATACGCTTCTAAAATCTACAGAATGTTGTAGATCGCCATTAGCATCTAAATTTTGTAAATTTGGAATTTCATTATAAACGCCAGCTTGTTTTAAACTACCACTAATAATTGTTACATTATTGGCTGTGCCATGATCTGTTCCAGTACTTGCATTTTCTTTAACTCGTCTTCCAAATTCCGTAAACGTAAGTATTAAAGTATCTTTAAAGCGGTTTTGTTTCTTTAAATCGTTAACCAATGCACCCACAGATTTAGAGTATATTTTTAGTAATCGATCCTGTTTTGGTAATTGATTTACATGGCTGTCAAACCCCCCTAAAGAACTGTAGTAAACCCTAGTAGTTAATCCTGAATTAATAAATTGTGCAATCTGTTTTAAATTGTTACCAAATTTATGATTTGGATAAGTTTGAATGGTTTTGTAAACTTTGGAATTTTCGTTTATATAGGCTGCCGAAGAATACGTTTCTAACAAAGTTTTGTATAAATATCCTTGGTTATCCTCCGATAACATGGTGTCGTCTACATTGGTTGCTATTCCTTTAAAAAAAGTTTCTTGGGTGTTTTTGTATAAAAATTTTGGGTTTTCAGCAGAAATACCATTTAATTTTTCGCCTTTTAAAGCTAATGACAACCCCTTATTTACCTCAATAGCATGATGAGGATTTGAACAATTAGCGTCTAAATACCTTCCTAACCAACCTGTGTTAATATATTTATTAGAATCGCTAGCACTATGCCAAATATCAGAACTTCTAAAATGGGATCTATTAGGGTTAGGGTATCCCACATTGTTAATTATGCACATTTCTCCTTCATCGTATAACGAAGCTATCTCTTTTAAGTTATCATTAAATGCTAAATTGTCTTGAATGCGTATAGTATCTTTAAGACTTTTAGCGATTTTAGGTCGTAATTTATAATAAATATCGTTTTTTATAGGTACAATAGTATTTAGACCATCATTTCCTCCAGAAAGTTGAATAACAATAATGTTTTTATATCCAGATATTTTATCTAAGGACATCGATTCCATACCCTTTAAAAAGGAAGGAATTAATGTAGCTCCCGAGGCGAGTAAAGATTGTTTTAAAAAATCTCTTCTTTTCATAATTTTAAGCTTTTAACATAATTGATATTCAGGTAAACTTACTAGTTGAATAGTAAAATGTTTGGTGTTTTCTTCTTTAGAAGCTTCGAGTATTTTTTTTGCTACGGCAGACAGTTTGGGCTGAAGTAAAAAATCTATTAAATCCTTTTTACTTTTACCTTTTACCGAAATTAAGAATAGATCCCAATTGGCAGTGGCTTTTATTTTTTTGGTTAAAAAATTACTTCCATTTTGAAGTTTAGGTTTTACGCTTCCTTCCGTAGTATTAGAAGTGGTTGACATACTATCCATAATAATCGCATTATCTTCCACATCTATAATGCCTTTATTAATAGTTGCCGCAGGAAACTTTAAGCGCAACATTAAAGTAGAGTTATCTATCCAATGCTTATCTCCTGGCCATCCAGCTACATTGGGCGGATAAAAGAGACGTTGATTTAATTTTTTTTGCAAAAAAATAATTGATTTGGGATTTTCATAGGCTACTTTAAATTGACGTCCTAAGCCTACAATTAAATCTATAGGAGATTTAATTTTAACCCCAATGTTTTTCTCTTCATAAAACCAATTGCTCAAAAACATAGTTTTTAACACGGTTTTAATATCGTATCTAGAATTATAAAAGGCAGTTGCCATTATGGAAACATGATCTTTATTAACGATTGGGTTTACAAAGTATTTATACATTTTTTCGGATAAATAGGTTGCTGTTTGCTTCTGCTGCAAAAGAATTCGAATAATATCTTGTCCCTTAAAATTCCCTGTTTGGCCAAGTACTGTTTTCTGGCCTTCGTCATGTAAAAAAGGCTTAAATTTAAAATTTTCCTTTTGGTCGGTACTCCATCCAGTAAAAGCTCTAGCCGCCTCTTTAATATCTTTTTCTGAATATCCACTATCTCTACCTAGTGTAAATAATTCCATTACTTCCCGTGCAAAATTTTCGTTTGGACTCTTCTTTTTGTTTTGCTTATTGTTTAAAAATGTAATTATTGAAGGTGATTTGGATACTTCAAGTAGCATTTCTCCAAAATTGCCCAATGCATTTTTTCTAATACGATGGTGTAAATCTAAAGTCATTTTTGCTTTTATAACTTGCGCAGAAAAATGGTTGGTAAAAAACAAAATCATTCGTTCTCGTAATACCTCTTCAGAAGTTTGCATTTGTTGCATCCATTCCAAAGTAATTTCCTCTAATTTTGCTACTTGTTTTAATTGAAGTTCATTTCTTTGTTTTGCATTTAAGCTTTTATTTTCTACTTCAATTTGAGAAATTTCTGTCTTTAATAGATTCTCTTTTTCGCTATTACGAAATAGCCTGTCTATAACTTTCTCTTTTTTATATTTTTTGTTTTTTTTTAGCTCGTCTGCCGAAAGACCAAAACCTGCTCTCCAGTACAAATGCTGAAGTTCTTTTTCTGAAAAAAAATGAGCCATATTTAAAGTTTAACGATTAGACTTTTATAAAGTTAAAAGGTTTAATTAAACTTTGGTTTATTACAATAGTTAACTGTTTTTTTTCAAATTCAGATAAAATTTTGTTTTCTTGTCATTAAGATTAATTACTAACTTAATTATCCATTTATAAAGGACCAATGAATTTCTGTTATTAATGAATTTTTATGGTAATTAAATGTTTTATTTGTTAAAGGTAATAGTTAAGTAAATTTTCTCCATATATTAACAAACCGTATTATTGGTTTTTGAGTTTTTGAATTAATCTCATTTCTCTGATAGTACAGATAAATTGAATTATTAATCGAATATTCAAAATGTAGAGTAGGAAATCTTCAATTATTGTTTGTATAATTTTTATGAGAATTTAGAGACTATTTTGAAGTAGAAAAGTTAAGAAATATAAAATCTGGCTTTGTTAACCTAAGGAAGAGAGTTAAAAAATTACAGTATTTATACTGCTGTAAAACTTAATTTTCTATAGTTTTTGTATTTCGAAAAGCATAAAAATATAGAGAATGCTCGTCTATTTTTACATTAAAGATATCCTCAATAGTTTCTTTTATTTCTTGGATGCGCGGGTCCGAAAACTCTAAGACCTCTCCTGTGTCTGTCAATATAATATGGTCGTGTTTTCCGTGAAAAAAAGATTTTTCAAAGCGAGTAATATTATCGCCAAATTGATGCTTACGTACTAAATTACAATCGATTAATATTTCCATGGTATTGTACAGAGTAGCTTTGCTTACTCTATAATTTCTATCTTGCATTTTTGCAAATAAAGTATCTATGTCTAGATGTTCGTTACTGTTATAGATTTCCTCTAAAATAGCATATCGCTCAGGAGTTTTTCTGTATTTTTTTTCTATTAAGTATTTTGTGAGCTCTTCTTTAACAATGTTAAGGCTGCTAAAACATGTCATGTTTTTTTGTTTAAAGTAATTTGTTTCCTATTAGACTCCGTAATACATAGTATTTGGCATATTATTTAATACATCCATTTTTTTAGAGATTAAAAGTTATTGTAGGAGACTTCCTTGTCTATATTATAAATTTTCTAAAGTTTAGAACTACTCTATTATAGGGTGTTATTTAGGTTCTCTATATTATTTTCCGTCAAAATAGAGTTTATTTTTTCCTGAAAAAATAAACTCATCACAAGTTCTTCTAAATCATTCAAATTCTCTTCGGTCATCTTAAGTCGTATATTTGCCATTGGGGTATCACATTTAATAATTTTACACGAATTATTACAATTAAGACACTCACAACTTTTACTATCTTTTGCTTTTTTTACGGTATTTAAAAAGGCTCGAATCTCTTCTTTTTGCATTAAAATGGCAATATCACCAATTTGCAACTGCACTTTATTTATTGGTTCATCAATATCATAAGTACTTTTTAGGGCATATATAGTGCCTGTTTTATTATAAAATATAGGGTCTAAAAAACTCATTGTTTTAATAATTAGAATTCAAATATAAGTTATTATTTTTATTTAGAATAATTAAAAACAAGTATATTTGTACAATCATAAAAATAATTTCACCATGGAAAAAATAGGTTTGTTTTATGGATCAGACACGGGGTGTACTGATGATGTTACTAAAGATTTTGTTTACTTATGGGGCGAACAAGAATTAGATGTATTAGAAATTGGGGATGCTAATAAAGAAGATTTTGACAAATATAAAGTACTTGTTTTAGGGCTATCTACTTGGTATGACGGCGACTTACAAAGTGATTGGGAGTCTTTTTTTGATGAATTCCAAGAGATTGATTTTACGAATAAAATAGTAGCCATATATGGGCTTGGAGACCAAATTGGTTATGGAGAATATTTTGTAGATGGTATAGGTATATTGGCTAAGGTAATTTTAAAAAATGGAGGTAAGTTAATTGGGTATTGGCCTACAGAAGGTTATCGCTTTACCGATTCGGAAGCATTGGTTGAAGGGAATGACAGTTTATTTTATGGACTGGCGATTGATAATGATAATGAATCACAATTAAATGATGATAGATTAACAAAATGGATTAATCAAATTAAACTTGAAATAAAAGCGTTGTTAATTTCAGAACTTTCAATCTAAAAAAAAGCCTAAAATTTTATAGTTTACCATAGGTAGTATTAGCAAGATGGTTATGGTTAAATTTTTAGACTTTTTAAAATACTACTCAGCCTATTCGGCATTAAAAATCTATAAAATTCTTTCTCTAAAATATTTAATTTTGATATGATTTCTATATAGTGGAGCTTTTTTAAATAGGAGTTAAGAGCTAAAGGCGATATCAAATTTCAGGTTTATTAGAAGGAAAGGTAGCGATTAATATGTAAAAAGAATAGCTAGGAATTACCGATTATTTAATGTCCTTTAAATTGAATAAATACTAAAAGTAAGTGACTTCTTAAGAAAGAAGTTTGAGTTTTTAAATTAATGCGATAACACCAAAATACCCTGGTAAAAGCTTCCAATTTTTAGTAAACTTATGTTTTAGAAAAAATACATTAAAACACCTGTATTTTAGTGAGTTATATTTTTTAGAGCCTGAACATTCAGAAAAGATACTTTTTTATATGGATTGAAAAAAATCAATTTCAAAACTTGCAATAGGTTGATTTACAAAGTTTATTTCCGTATTTTTTCAATGAGGCGGTCTTTATTCTAAAATTTCGGATGCTAGTGATTTGGTTTTCTTTTTTTCTTTTTTATATTTTAAAATGGCATCACTTATAATGGTAACAATAATTATTAGGGCTCCTAAATAGAATTGCAGGGACATTTTTTCAGTTTCGGGAAATAGAATAAGAGCTAATGCTATACCATAAACAGGTTCTAAATTATAGCTTAAAATAACTGTAAATGGAGATACGTATCGAGTAATTTCGACAGTAGCTACAAATGCATAAGCTGTACAAATAGAGGCTAAAATGAATATATAAACCCAATCCGAATTTGGTAAATTAAAAAAGGTATTATCAAAACTATTTCCTAGTAATAAATAAAATATGGTTAAAAAAACAAAGCCACTTGCAAATTCGTAAAAGGAAATAATAGTCGCATTATGTTTTTCAATAAACTTACCATTGATAACAGAAAAAAGAGTTGAAAAAAGAGCAGATAATAGGCCTAAAACTATACCGTTTAGATATTCAAATTCGCTTTGAGTGATAAGAAAAATTCCCGAAACAACAAAAAATCCGAAGCATATTTCATATAATAGAATTTTTCTTTTAAAAAAAAGAGGTTCAATAAATGAGGCAAAAAAAGCACCAGAGGAAAACATAGATAAGGCTATCGCTATATTAGCTTGATTAATAGCTTCGAAAAAAGTAACCCAATGCAGCGCAGTAATAATGCCTGTTATAGCAAAAAGGAAGAAGGTTTTTTTTGATATTTTAAGATGAATTTTTTTTACTTTGATGTAAACAAACATCATAAATCCAGCTATGCTTATTCTATACAATACCAAAGGTATAGAGTTTATAGTTATAAGCTCTCCTAAAATAGCTGTAAAACCAGCAATAAAAACAAGAAAATGCAAATTTAAATAATGCTTAAGTTTAGCTTTTGGCATCTGTTATAAATAAATGGTTAAAATAAAATCCTATATTTAGAATAACAATTAAAGATTAAAAAATATAAATAAGCTTATATTTTTGTTTTTGATGGCTATAGAAAACACTCCCATGCTCTGCCTGCTAATCTAGAATAAGTTTACCTATCTCTAATTGTTTCTTTCGTTTTAATATTTCCTATTTTACATAATATGACTATCCGTAATTAATCCCAGGTATTAGTTATAGCAGCAACAACCAACCTGTCAAACAAAAGGTTTCCAAAATATCTTCTATTGAATTTATAACAAAACTCGTTGAAATAATTTTGAATATACTTTTCATTAATT
>CALLUJ010000142.1 GCA_938011245.1 uncultured Aquimarina sp.
GGTTAATAGAGTAATCAGTAATTCAAAGAAAATGCTCTTAGGCATTCATCACAATGTAATTAATGAAAAGTATATTCAAAATTATTTCAACGAGTTTTGTTATAAATTCAATAGAAGATATTTTGGAAACCTTTTACATGAAAGGTTGGTTGTTGTTGCTATAACTAACACCTGGGATTAATTGCGGATAGTCATATTATGTAAAATATCCCAGAATGTTTAGAACTACTAAAGAAACTGTATTGCTAGGGTCATTAAACATTGGTGTTTTGCTTTTCGTTAAATTGAATATTCTGTACAATCCTTCAACATTTTTTAAATACGCGATTCTCAAGAAACATTCGAACACACATTTGTATCTATAATTAGCCGTTATGTAAAATTGCCGCACGCCAATACGCTCGATTGCTTTTTTAAAATAATTATGCTATCGCATTAATTTTTTAAAACACAATTTCCAACCGCATGCTCATTCACCTATTGTTTTGACCAAAGTTTTCTGAGGCCATTTTGCCAACGCTTCATCTGGGTAAAAACGCACTACTTCTATTTTACATAATGTTATAAAACTAAGGTTTTAGTTTACAAACCATATTTTCTAACGAGTATTTCGCTAATTCTGGAATTGTATTACTGAATACTTTAATCTCCCAATTGGATAAACTTGGCATTAACGTTACATTGTTCTCAATAAATATGTTGCTATCAGCTTGTGTTAAGTCTTTTGATGGGATTAAATAAACAACTTTTGGTTCTTTATCTATTATTAATACTAGAGCCACAAACAAGTTTTCTTTTAGTTCTCCTAAATCTTGCTTTGAGATTTTAACACTACGTTGTGTACTATCTAAATCTATGGATTGTAGATATAGTTGATTATCACCTATTAAAAAATCAGCTCCTTCCCTCCCATTTTGTTTTGGATTTAACTTAAGTCCAAACTTTTCGAGATTAGATTTAAAAAAACTCTTCATTATTCTGCAATTTCTTCTAAAACTTCTTCTTCCATCATCATTTTATAATGTTCAATATGATTTGTCTTCTCAAAAATAGCTTTAAAGACTTTTTTATAATTCTCTATTGTTTCATCTTGGTATTCAATATATAAATCATCATTAACACTATGTGAACCATCATTAATCCAACTAATTAATGCTCTGCAAATATCTTGTTCTTCTTTGCTTTCGAATTTTCCAATTAATTTGTCATCTCTATATTTTCCAAGAATTCTAAAATAATTTTCAATAATCCTTCTCATTGTGTTTTGAACAGAAACAAGAGTGTTTTCTTGCTTTAATTCTTTCCATAATAATTCATAAGATGAATGAATTGGGTTTTCTTGTCCAAATACCTGTATAGAAGTTATTTTATTTTTCTTCCTTAATATCCAATAATTTGTATTATTTAATTTGTTTGTTCTCCCATCAATAAATGATACTTCCTTATGAAAAAATACATTATGAGTTAATAAAATTACTTGAAGTATATTTCCTTTATTTTCTCTAATATCTTTCAATATTCTTTTTATGAGTGTACTTACTACATATAGAATATTGCTATCTAAACTGGAAATTGGGTCGTCTATAATAAGTATTTTATCCTCTGATGTTTTCCCTTCTTCCAATGAACCTTTTGATATTTGCAAAAAATATAAAAACGTAATAAATGTTATTTCTCCTTCACTTAATGTAGCTTCAGCTAGAGAACCATCTTCTCTTTGTATTTCATAATGATTTTCCTCTTTTTGAGACGATACAATAGTGAAATTTTGAAAACCATAGGTTTTTAGAGTATTGTTGATTTGTATTACTGTAGGCTCAGAACTAGTAACATCTAAACTTAATTGATTGATTTCAATTTTGAGTAATCTGTGTTTTTCTTTAAAATCGTCATATTGTTTTTGAATTCCTTCAATAGCTTTATTTTGTGCATCTAATTCTTTAACATAATTATCTATATCTGCACGATTATCCTCAACAAGATATTTCCATATAGAGTTTATTAACTCATCTCTTTGTTTAGCATAATTTAAAACAATTTTATTATGACTTTCTATAGACGTAATAGCCTCAATCAATAACTGATTTAAACTATCTAATTGCTGTTTAATTGACTTTAATTTGATTTCTCTACTGGGTTCTGATATTTTATTTTGGAGGTATTCTCTATTTGCTGAAAATTCACTAATTAGAGTTTTTAGATTTGCTGAAAACAGACTAATATTTAATTTTGTTTTTTTATTCTCTTTTTCGTCTTTTTCTATTTCGTTTAATTGATTTACAAGTGTTGTAGCTTCTCGTAAATATTCATCATTAAAATCTTTTATATCTTTTAAGTCTCTAGTAAAATTCTCATCAAAAAAATCATCTAGTTGTTTTTTGAAATCTACTGTAATTGTTTCTTCTTGACAAAAAGGGCAAGTTTTATCTGTTTCTACAAGATATTCTTTACCCTTTATTACCCAGTCATTAATGTTTAATTTTTGTATAAGTTTTGCTATTTCGACATCAGCTTTACCAATTACTTTTTTTTGCCAAATAGTATTTTCTTCTATCTCTAGAAGTCTATCGAAATTAATTACTGGAAAAGGGTTTATATGTTTTGGAGCTTCTCCAAAAATAGTTTCGGCACTAGTTTTTATGACATCAAATTCTAAAAGAGGTAAATTATTTTCTTTAAATTCTTTAATGATTCTTTTATAAAAAGCGTCTTTACTTTTCATTGAACCAACAAAGGCTTCTTTAAAATGAGTTTTATGCTTTTGAAAAATACTCTTCCATACTTTTTCTTGAAATGATAAAATTTTACCGCTATTGTCTTCAATTACTTTGTCTAGTGAAGATTTACGTTTAATGTACTGCTCTCTAAAATTTTTAAGTTCTTCTTTTTTAGTATTTATAGTATCTATTTGCTCTTTAGTAGCCTTTCCCAATGTAAAAACACCATTAAGTTTGCCTTTTCCGAAATAATCTTCTCTAAATTTTTTATTATAAACAAGTATTTCAAGTTCATTATCATTTTTCCAATTTTTAGAACAATTAGAGAAATTAGCATCAGAAGAATCGTAAAGAAAATTTGATAATGTAGTTTTTCCTGTACCATTTGAACCATAAATGAAATTGATTTTTTTCAAATCATTAACTTCAACTGGCTCTGTATATGTAGCAATATTATGTAACCTAATACTTGTAATCATAATCTAAAATTTATGGACTTCTAAAATACTTAATTTTAACAAGTAACTCTTTACGGAATTCCGTAATTAATTGAAAATAAGAGAGAATAATCCCATTCCATACACATTCCCACTTCGCTTCTACGTCGCTTCGGGCAAAGAGTATTCCATTACAGTTGCAAAAGAAACATTTGAGAAGAAAAAAACAAAAGAAAATTTGGGGATAATAACTTCGCTTTTGCCAAAGCAAAGTTACATAACGCAGAACATTATAGTACAAATTATATCATATTCACGTTTTACTATAAACATTGGTTTTGTAAGCTATAATTCTATATTATGTAAAATATCCCACAATGTTCGGTCTTTTACTGTATTGCTGGGGTCATTTAAGTATTTTGTAGCTATAATTTGCCATTATGTAAAATTATCACTCGCAAATACTCGATTGTGTTTTAAATAATTATGCTGCGCAATAATTATTTAAAACACAATTTGCCAACGCTTTCCTACCACATAAATAGGTAGCTTCATAATTCGTGTATTTAATAATAATTTTGTAATATTTTTTTCTACGGCATTAGAGACTCCCTTTTAAGAAGTATTAAAAAACAAGAAAAAGGTTTTATTAAATTATAATTTGTTTTAAAAAAACTAACCGATATTTTGTTTTATTAACCTAAACTCGATAAAAAATTATTCCTATCTATCTGATATCTAAAGTTAATTTTTTAGATGATAATTAAGGAATAGGATCATAACCACTACCTCCCCACGGATTACAACTAAAAATTCGTTTAACACCTAGCCAACTTCCTTTAATTATTCCATATTTTAGTAACGCTTCTTTTGTATAAGTAGAACAAGTGGGTTCGTATCTACATGTTTTAGGGGTAAAAGGAGTTATAAAGTTTTTATAAAACCAAATTATTCCTAAAAAAGGAGCAATAAATATTTTTTTAACATTTGCTTTAAGCATAAAAAATAGGGTAACTTTTATTCAAATTTAAGTGAAATGAATATTTGCTTTTTTACATTTTGAAGTTTTTGACAAAAGAAAAAAATCTCATCGTTTTTAACTAAATTAAGGGTTAGATTTTATTTTATAACCTTACTGTTAAATTAACAAATAATAATATTACGAAACGTACTTATTTAATAACTAAACGTAGTTCCTTCTTTACCATCTTTTAATTGTACACCTTTTTGGGCAAGTTCGTTTCTTATTTTATCGCTTAACGCAAAATCTTTATTTGCTCTTGCTTCTCTTCGTAATTCAATTAATAATTCTACTACTCCATCTAATTTAGTTGCTAACACATTAGTATTATTCGAAGTCGTTTCCGTTAATCCTAATATATCAAAAGCAAAAGTTTTTAATGTAGTGCTTAAAATTTGTAAATCATTACCATTAATAGTTGCTAAACCCTCTTTTATCTGGTTTATAAACTTTGAAGCTTCAAAGAGGTGAGCTATTAGCACAGGACTATTAAAATCATCATTCATGGCTTGGTAGCAATCTTGTTTCCATTGCAATACATCTAAACCAGAGGTAATTTTTGAAACAGAAAGATTATCTGTGTTTTTAATTGCTTCCATTAATTTTAAAAAGCCCTTTTCGGAAGCTTCTAGTGCGTCGTTTGAGAAGTCCATAATACTTCTATAATGTGCTTGTAACATAAAAAAACGAACAACTATAGGCTTAAAAGCTTTATTTAGAATAGTATTATTCCCTGAAAAAATTTCGTGAGGTAATATCGTATTCCCTGTACTTTTAGACATTTTTTTACCGTTTAAGGTAAGCATGTTTGCATGCATCCAATAGCGTACCGGTGTTTTTCCACAAGCCGCTTCTCCTTGGGCAATTTCGCATTCGTGATGAGGAAATTTTAAATCCATACCTCCCCCATGAATATCAAACTCTTCGCCTAAATATTTAGAACTCATAACTGTACATTCTAAATGCCAACCAGGAAAACCATCGCTCCATGGACTAGGCCAACGCATAATATGTTCTGAAGATGCTTTTTTCCAAAGAGCAAAATCTTGAGGGTTACGCTTTTCGGATTGCCCTGCTAATTCGCGCGAATTGTTAATCATATCCTCTAAGTTACGACCACTTAATTTCCCATAATCGTTTGTTTTGTTAAAGGCAATTACATCAAAATATACAGATCCGTTAACTTCATAAGCAAAGCCATTATCTATAATAGTCTTTATAATTTCAATTTGTTCTATAATATGCCCAGTAGCAGTAGGTTCTATACTTGGTGGAAGATTGTTAAATTGTTTTAAAGTATTGTGGAAATCTACCGTATAACGTTGTACCACTTCCATTGGTTCTATTTGTTCTAAACGTGCCTTTTTAGTAATTTTATCTTCACCTTCATCGGCATCATTTTCTAGATGTCCAGCATCGGTAATATTTCTCACATAACGCACTTTAAAACCTAGATGCTTTAAATATCTAAAAATAAGATCGAAAGAAATAAACGTACGACAGTTTCCTAAGTGTACATTACTATATACAGTAGGTCCACAAACATACATGCCTATATTGCCTTCAGAAACAGGAATAAGTTTTTCTTTATTTCTAGATAGTGAATTGTATATTAATATAGATTGTTCTTTATACAAGGAAGCTATTGCCATAGTCTATTTTTAGTAGAATTTTGCTCAAAAATACTAACTATTTGGAATTAACTATTAAGAATTGGTAAAGAATTAATATCTAAGAGGTAATATAAAGAGTGTTTTTATTTTAACAACCAATTATCGGATCTAAAAGAAGAAACAGGAAATCCACTAGTACCGAAAAGACTTGCTTTTGCATAATTTTTAAACGCATAACGTATTGCTATAGGTTTTTTAACTTGAGTAGAGCTTACTGTTATAACATTCTTTTTTTTAGGTGTTATTTTTGCTGTAGCAGAATAAAAAACTCTATCTTCCCCTGCTAACTCAAAATTGGTAAGTTCTTTTCCAAAACTTGATATTCCATTAGAGGTATTTTTAAAAATAACCTCTACACTACTACTGTTGTCTAAATAATTAATTTTTTCAACTTCTGGACTTTTATAATCAATCCCTTTTATATTATAATTTTTAACTAATGCATAGTAAGCCAATCGATTCCCTACTCTTTTCTTTTCCATAGGGTGAATTTCTAATGGCGCACCTGTATCTAAAGTAACTACCATACCAACATTAGAAATTATATGTGATGCTTTTAATTGAGCTTCTCGAAGCAATGCGCCCGATGGTATATTTAACGGATATTTAAAAGGAGCTATTTGTGCATAATAAAATGGAAAATCTCCAATACCCCATTGTTTTCTCCAAGTACCAATCATTGTTTTCATAAGAGAGGGGTATTCCTTATAATTCCCTTTGTTCCCTTCTCCTTGATACCAAATCATTCCTTTTAAAGTATAGCCTATAATAGGCTTAACCATTCCATTATAAAGTACACTAGAGTGCCTATGGTTTCGTTTTTCTTCATTAGATTTTCTTTTAGCCTCCTTAAAATTGTCTAAACTTGGTTCATCCATCCATGCTTCAATTCTAGAACCACCCCAAGAGCTTACAATTATTCCAATAGGAATATTTAAAGTATTCTCTATCTTTTTAGCAAAAAAATAAGCAACAGCACTATAGTTTGGAGTTGTATTGGGAGATGCAATACTCCACTGTCCTTTTAGTTGATTTGTTTGTTGCAAACTAGCATTTCTACCTACTGTAAAAACACGAATATTAGTATTTTCAGAGTTTAATATGGCTTCATTACTATGCAATACAGGTTGGTTTGAATAGCCTTTTACAGGCATTTCCATATTAGATTGACCTGAACAAAACCAAACTTCTCCAATCATAACATCATCTAATATTAAAGTCTTAGACCCTTTAATATTTATACTATATGGACCGCCTGCATTAGGTGTTTTTAATTTTATTAACCATTTACCATTTTTATTAGTAGTCGATACTTTTGAAGCACCCCAACTTCCTGAAACCTTAATAAGTTGTTTTGATAAATCCGTACCCCAAATAGAAACATCTGTATTTTGTTGTAAAATCATATGATTAGAAAACAATGGAGATACTTTTGTTTGAGCTATTATGCTTGTGTAAGATATTACTACACAGAATGTCAATATTAAATTTTTCATAATCTTTATATAGTATTTAAAGATACCTTTTTTTACATGAACTAATTTCTTGAATAAATAGCACAAATAGAATACTATTTACAAAAAATTAAAAGCAATTTATGAATGTAATAATTATTATAGGTATAGTATATTTGCACCTAAAAATAAACTATGAAAGACGGAATATATGCAAAATTTAATACCACTAAGGGTGTTATTTTGGCGAATTTAGAATTTGAAAAAACACCTGGAACTGTAGGAAACTTTGTTGCTCTAGCAGAAGGAAATTTAGAAAATTCGGTTAAACCACAAGGAGAAAAGTATTATGATGGTCTTAAATTCCATAGGGTAATTCCTGATTTTATGATTCAAGGAGGTTGTCCACAAGGAACAGGAACAGGAAATCCAGGTTATAAATTTGACGATGAAATTCACGCTGAACTTACTCATAGTGGTCCTGGAATTTTATCCATGGCTAATGCAGGACCAGGCACTAACGGAAGTCAATTTTTTATTACCCATGTAGAAACTGCTTGGCTAGATGGTAAACATACTGTATTTGGTAATGTTGTAGAGGGACAGGATATTGTAGATAAAATAGCTCAAGGAGATGCTATTGATAGTTTAGAAATTATTCGAATAGGAGATAAAGCAGAACAATTTAATGCTGTTGAAACATTTAGATTGTTTAATGGAGCTAAAGCCGAAAGAGAAGCTGCTGCTAAAAAAGAAACTGAAGAATTATTGAAAGATGTAGCCGCTGGTTTTGATAAGACAGAAAGTGGATTACATTACAAAATTATAAATAAAGGAGATGGGGTTCAGGCTGTTGCTGGAAAAACAGTTTCGGTGCATTATAAAGGCTCTTTAATAGACGGTACTGTATTTGATTCTTCATACAAGCGTAACGAGCCTATAGATTTTCCATTAGGAGCAGGTCATGTAATTTCTGGATGGGACGAAGGTATTGCTTTATTAAAGGTTGGAGATAAAGCTCGCTTTGTAATTCCTCCGCACCTGGGTTACGGTGCTTCTGGGGCTGGTGGAGTTATTCCTCCCGATGCTACTTTAATTTTTGATGTTGAATTAATGGATATAAAATAACTCTCTAAAAATTCTATATTTAATAAAAAAGAAGGCATTGTTATAAGAAAATAACAATGCCTTCTTTTTTATTATTTTTCTATAATTATTTTTTTACAATCTTTTTTATCAATGTCTTAGATTTAGAAGTGCCTATTTTAAATATATATATCCCGTTATTTAGGTTAGGTACGGTAGATGTTACTATTTTAGAAGCAAGGTTATTTAATTCAAATACTTTTTTACCACTGATGTCAAATACTTCTATTTGATTTATAATTTCTTTTGCCACTACTTCTAATTTAAATTCGTTAACTGACACGAACAAGCTTTGCTTACCTGTTAAATTTTGCGTAAGGTCTCTAATTGATAATACTTCATTATTACTAGCTAAACAATTAGGTATTTCTTGAGATAAAATAGGTTTTAAATAATCTAATTTCCATTGTTCTACTGTAATCCAATCGTTTTCAAAAATCCCTCCTGTATCACCTGAATTTGGATTAATTGCCCAAAAAGTAAAATGTAATTTCTTTTTCTTTATAAAGTCGATAAACTTGGCAAACCATATTTCGTCTTTACCTCCTCTTCCTTGAATTCCTAGTTCTCCTATTAGTAATGGAGAAATTTCGGATGTATTAATGAAGTTAAACTGATCTTCCCAAATTTTATCCATATTCTCTGGAAAATCTGGTGCAGAAAACCATACTTGATCAAAAACTCTAGGGCCATACTCATGAGGAGAATATACTAATTTATTAGGATTAGATAAACGCACAGGAAAATCCCTAACTCCTTGTAAATTTCCACCCCACCAATACGAGGTTTGTTCGCCATTAGGTTTATTATAAGCTTCTATTCCTTCTACCAATATTAGCACATTTGGATTTGCTTCCAAAATAGCATTTCCACATCGTTCCGATGCTAATCGCCAATCATATTGATCTCCTGTTCCCCATCGTGCACCTTTAGGGTTATCTATTTTACCATTAGGTTCATTATTAATATCCATCCCCACAACAGCACTATATTGCTTATAGCGCTCCGTTAAAAACACCCAATCATCAATCCATTGTTGCTCGCTTACATTTTCTGTAAACCATAATTTTTCAATTAAATAAGCATCTGGATTTCTTGAATGGCAATCTAAAATTATTTTCAAATTATTCTCTTGGCACCATTCTACAATATAATCCATTACCTCTAATGGTTTTGTCATACTTTGTATCGCTAAATTTGAAAAAGGTCCCATAGGAGATCCATCATAAGATATTGGGTCTTTAACCCAAAAATTAGGCAAATCAAACCTAGCTCCGTCCCTTAACATACCATTGTGCCAAGGTAATCGCAGACAGTTAAATCCTAATCTTTTAATATTTTCTAACATTCCATCAACATCTCTTGCATATAAACCATGAGGAATGTTTAATTTGGTTTCAAAACCAAACCAATTAGCACCTGCAAGGATTACTTCATTATTATTAACATCAAGTAATTTATTCCCCGAAACAGTTAACCAATTTTGATTACAGCTATTTTGAGCTGTTACATTTTTAAATAAGCCAAATAACAATACTGAAATTGCTACAAGTCTAAAGTAGTTAGTAAGTGTTTTCATAAGTAAGTTTAGTGTTTATTTCTCTTTAATAACCTTACTTTATGTGGTTTATTATATTATTATATTTTTCTTTTTAGTACGATTTTAGCTACATAATATCTTTTTTTTACCTATACTATTTGATTATCTTAAAATTTGTTACTTCATCGGTTTTATTCAGAAAAATACGTCAAAAAAAAAAAGACTTTCATTTATTTGAAAGTCTTTTTAATATAAAGAAATTGCTAATATTAAACTTTAGCTGTTTTTACAGTTTTAATAATACGAGCTGCAATTTTGTATGGATCTCCATTTGAAGATGGACGACGATCTTCTAACCATCCTTTCCATCCTTTTTCTACAGTAATAATTGGAATACGAATAGAAGCACCACGGTCAGATACTCCATAAGAGAAATCTGTAATTGCTGCTGTTTCGTGCTTACCAGTTAAACGTTGGTCGTTATATGCTCCATAAACGTCAATATGTTCCTTAACAAATGGGCGGAAAGCCTCACAAATAGTTTCATAAGTTTCTTTAGATCCGCATGTTCTTAATGTAGTGTTAGAGAAATTAGCATGCATACCCGAACCATTCCAATCTGTATCTCCTAATGGCTTAGGATGCCAAACTACTTGTAATCCGTAAGATTCTCCAATACGCTCTAATAAATAACGACAAATCCAAATTTCGTCTCCTGCTAATTTTGCTCCTTGTGCAAAACATTGGAATTCCCACTGTCCTGCTGCAACTTCTGCATTAATTCCTTCTACATTTAAACCTGCTTCTAAACATACATCTAAATGCTCTTCTACCATATCACGGGCAAATGCATTTTTAGCACCTACAGAACAGTAAAATTGTCCTTGTGGAGTTTGATCTCTAGGAAAACCAATAGGCAAATTAGTTTCTACGTCATATAAGAAATACTCTTGCTCAAATCCAAACCAAAAATCGTTATCATCATCTTCAATTGTAGAACGACCGTTGTCTACATGCGGAGTTCCATCTGCATTTAAAACTTCTGTCATTACTAAATATCCATTTTTACGTTGTGGATCTGGATAAACAGCAACAGGCTTTAATAAACAGTCAGAGTTCCCTCCTTCTGCTTGATTTGTAGAACTTCCGTCGAATGACCACATTGGACAATCTTCGATTTTTCCACTAAAGTTGTCTACAACTTTAGTTTTACTTCTCATACTTGCAGTTGGTTTAGTACCATCTAACCAAATATACTCTAATTTAGCTTTACTCATAATAGTATATAAAACAATTAAACTTTTATTCTAATGGATACAAATATAATAAGATTTACGTATTAATACTTATTTTTTAGAATGCAAATTAATGATTACTTATTTTTTTAATATCTATAAAAAAAACAGCTCTTATTTGCAAAAAAAATACAATTATAATACCTAATTGTGTTTTTTTGGTGGATAAAAGTTAAAAAATTATATCAAAGTAAATCTTAATATAATATGACTTAAGGGCATCTCTAAAAACTCAATAAATAATGAGAAATTATAAAAGACGTATTTTGTGTTGATGAAAAAATTCAAACGCTCTTAAAATATGACCTTTTAAAATAGTATAATTTTATAAACTTAAAAAACCAGTACAATGGACTGTATAAAAGTAGTTTGCGTATAAATTATTTTAAAAAAATACATTTTTTTAAAATAATTTGTATGAAGTATTTTAACCACTCGACTAATAGCAGAATTAATAACTTAAAAATTTTTTTTTATGAAAAAAATCAAACTTTCAATTTTAGCTGCTACAACCTTTGCAGCTTCATTTATGGCTAGTGCACAAGCACCTAGCATTTCTGACTTTGTCCAATTACAGGCAGTAATACGATTTGACGATGCTCCTGAAGATATTTCTTTTGAAGTAAGAAACAGTACAGGAAAAGTAATCCAATCTGGGAACAATTACAACAGCTTTTTTGCAAATAAAGTGCTTGCTATTGATATCGCAACTGCTTTTGGTTTTCCTTTAACTTTTACTATTTTCGATTCTGCAGGAGATGGTTTTTCTGGAAACGGTGGATTTGTAATTAATACAAGAAGACTTCAAGGTGCTAGTTCTCGTATAAGCTCTGGAAATATTACAGGTGATAGAGTTATCAATGGACGTAGTTTTACATCTCGATCTAGAGTTACTTTAAGATCTAATAATACTATTTCGGATAATGGATTTTTTGGACCTCTTACGGATGAGGATATTGATGTTGTAATTAATGAAAGTGGTGATTTTTTACTTACAAACCCTCCTCCTGCTCCTAGTAATTTTAATGATGTTTTTAATGTTAGCATAAATTCTACAACTGGAGGTAGAATTGCTTTAAATGTTTCTCTTCCTTTTGATATTAGCCTTAATGAAGTAAGTGATGCACTTAGAATTGTTATTAGAGATGAAAATGGTAACCGTGTTAGCTTATTGAGACGACCTGTGAACTTAATTTCTAATGGTAGATTAGCTGCATTTTTTGATGTTCCTAATTTAGCTCCAGGTAGATATTTTGTTATCCTAAGATCTAGAGATACTTCTGGTAGATTTAGACGTCAAGTACTTGTTGAATAAGTATTTATTTAAAGTTTTACAAAAGTCCAACAAAATTAATTTTTGTTGGACTTTTATATTTCCTACATTCAAGTAATAAATGCAACACATTGTGTTTTGTACCCAAACCTTTTTCTAGGTCTATTGTTTAAAATATTTACTGCTTCTTTTACAGCATCTTCAGTTATATCTTCAAAGCTACTTCCTTTTGGGAAATATTGCTTTACTAATCCGTTAAGATTTTCATTTGTTCCCCGTTGCCAACTATGGTAAGGTTTTGCAAAGTAGAAATCTATGTTGAGTTGTTCAGCTATTTCTTGACGATTCGCGAATTCTTTACCGTTATCACTGGTAATGGTTTTGATAAATGGTCTTCAATCATCTAGTAGTTTTTCGATTTTTACTTGGACTTCTTTGGCTGATTTACTTTCTATATGTCCTATTTCCAACATTCCTGTAGCTCTGTCATTTATCGTTAGAAGGGCAACTTTATGATCTTTACCTATTACCAGATCAATTTAAGAATTATTCTCTCAAAAAAAGCTACCAACAAAACTAGACATTCCAGGTCTTCAATAATACTCTAAAGTATTTTTAGAGAGGCAGTTAATAAATTAATCAATAAACAATAGGAATATTAAACCCTTCAAAAAAAAATTTATAAAAGCATTTTAATTCTTACAACTCTTTTTACCTTCGTTACGTTTATAAATTAACGTTATGAAAATTGTATTTGCTACTAATAATCAAAATAAAGTAAAGGAAGTGCAGGCTTTATTACCCGAAAGCATTACCATTCTTAGTCTAAAAGACATTGGATGTGAAGAAGACATTCCAGAAACTTCTAACACTATTGCTGGCAACGCATTACAAAAAGCAGAATATGTTTATAAAAACTATCATCACAATTGTTTTGCCGATGATACAGGTTTAGAAGTTAATGCTCTTAATGGAGAACCTGGTATTTTCTCTGCTCGATATGCTGGACAAGAAAAAGATTCTGAAAAAAATATACAGAAACTACTCGTTAACTTAAAAAACCAAACAAACCGATCTGCACAATTCAAAACTGTTATTGCTCTTATAGGGCTTACTCCTAAACCTTCTTTATTTGAAGGAATTTGCAAAGGCAAGATTACTACCGAAAAACATGGCGAAAAAGGCTTTGGATATGACCCTATTTTTCAACCCAAAGGTTATACCAAAACTTTTGCTCAAATGCCATTAAGCACCAAAAATAACATAGGACACCGAGGACAAGCAGTAACAGAACTAATTCAATTTTTAGAGAATTTAAATCTCTAATGTTTCTTTAGCGATATTTTATTTTGGATATTCCACACGTAAATGATATATATTAGCCAACTTACGTTTCATAACTTGTTTAATAGTTTGTATTTCTTTAAAAGTAATATTAGCATCTAAAAACTGACCTTCATTCATTTGTTTGTCTATAATTTTCTCTACAAAATCGTTAATTAATTCTGCTGTAGGCTGTTTTAAACTTTTTGAAGCAGCTTCTACACTGTCAGACATCATTAATATTACCATTTCCTTTGTAAAAGGAATAGGACCTTTATATTGAAATAAATCTTGAGGGATTTCTAAATTAGTTTCTTGAGCTTTTTTATAAAAATAATATACTGTGCTTGTACCATGATGAGTTTTAATAAAATCAATTACTCTTTTAGGTAATTTATTTTTACGGGCTATTTCCACACCATTACTTACATGATTGATAATAATTTTTGCGCTTTCTTCTGGTAATAGGGTATCATGTCTATTTACACCATCGGTTTGATTTTCAGTAAAAAACGTTGGGTTTTTCATTTTACCAATATCATGATATAATGCCCCTACCCTTGTAAGCATTGCATTAGCTCCTATTTCACTTGCACAAGCCTCTGCAATATTTGCTACATTTAAAGAATGATAAAAAGTACCAGGAGCCACATTAGAAAGCCTTTTTAATAAAGTCGAATTTGTATCGCTTAATTCCAATAAAGACACATCAGATACTAATCCAAATACTTTCTCAAAACCATAAATTAATGGATGTACAATAAGTGTTGCAAAACCACATAATATAAATAATAACAAAGGCTTAAATTCTTCTATTTCGGAAATTCCTCCTTCTTGAATAAGATGAAATGCCAGATATGATATTATATACACAATAGTAATTTTACCTACCGAAAGAAATAAATTAGCCCGTTTATACAGTTCTTTACTGGTTAATATACTTACTATACCTGCCATAATTTGAAGAAAGACATACTGTTCTCCATTAGGTACAATAAAACTTAAAATTAAAATTGTAATTGTATGAATAAATAAAGCCAATCTAGAATCGAAAAAAGCTTTAACTACCAATGGCAAAATAGCTACTGGAACAATATACAAGTAGGTCGCATTATATTTTATAACTAAGGTGGTTAAAAATACTATAAAAACGATATTAAATACAATAAAAGTAACCTTCTTATTATTTTCAAATACCTCAGGCCTATACTGTTTTATAAATAAAAACAACATTAATATAGAAATAGTAATTAATACTGAATAACCAAAAACAATCCAATTTTGGTTGTTTTCGCTCCAAATTTTAGCTTCAAATTCGTTTTGTAACGATTTTAATATTTGATAAGTATTCGCATCTACCTCCTCTCCTTTTGCTATAATTCTTGTATTTTTTTTAACACTTCCTCTTGTTATAAGCACTTTAGACAATTCTTGCTGTAACAACTTATTAGTTAATTCTTCATTAAAACTAACATTAGGTTTTATTACTTCAAATAACAAATACGTAAGTTTACTTTGTTGTAAAGTATTTTGAAGCTGAATTTTCTGCTTTATAATAGCAGTTACAGTTTCTCTAGTATTAATGCTTTTATAAGGCTTCTCTGTTACTTCGTTCCCTTTTTTTAAATAAATTAATTTATTTTCCGAATAAGAATAAGATTTAGCATAAACCCCTTTTTTATAAATTGTATTAATAATAGAAATTAAAGTAGAAAACAGTAAATCCTTCTCTTTGCCTTTTATTTGATCTCCAAAAACCGTTTTAAATTTCTCTTCTACTTCTTTTAATACTTCGGAAGAAACGGATTCGTTATATTCAAAAAAAGGAATACTATTATCTTTTATTTTTTGTTTCTCGGCTTCTAAATCTTCTTTTGATTTTAAAATAGCAAAATCAAATTGCGCATATAAATTTTCATATTGCCAAAGTTTTCCCTTTCCATAGTCGTATTTAAACTTCCCTTTTTTAGGAAACATATACACGATACTTACCGTAGTTAAAATAAAAAGTACTAATTTGTATAGGTTAGATTTATTTTTCTTAAACCAAATTCTGTATGTATTCATAAGAGTAACACTTATTCAAATGTACTAAATCCTAGATAAGTGTATTCTGTTAACATAAAATTCTTAATAAGCTTAGTGAATAGAATATTAAATTAATTTAAAAATTGTATAAATTCGCATAAATGAATAATCCCAAAAAAATAGTCGTTGTATCAGCAGTAAGAACTCCTATAGGTAGTTTTCTAGGAGGATTTTCCAATACTAATGCTACAGTATTAGGAAGTGTAGCTATAAAAGGTGCTTTGGAAAAAATACAACTTTCTCCTAATTTTGTAGATGAAGTTATAATGGGACATGTACTACAGGCTAATTGTGGCCAAGCACCAGCAAGGCAAGCTGCTATATATGCTGGTATTCCCAATACTACACCCTGTTCAACATTAAATAAAGTATGCTCTAGTGGTTTAAAAGCCGTAATGCTTGCTGCACAAAGTATAGCTCTTGGAGATACAGATATTATGGTAGCAGGTGGCATGGAGAATATGAGTCAAGCTCCTCATTATAATTACTTACGAAAAGGAGTCAAATTTGGGAATACGAATACTGTTGATGGATTAATTTATGATGGATTACAAGATCCTTTTCAGCAAAAAATAATGGGTGAATTTGCTGATTTATGTGCTACTACCTATAAAATTTCAAGAAAAGATCAAGATGCTTTTGCAATGGCTTCCTACAAAAAAACGGCTACGGCTTGGGAAACTAACAAGTTTAGAAATGAAATTATACCTGTAAGTATCCCTCAACGTAAAGGAAATCCTAAAATAATAGATATTGATGAAGAGTTTACTACTGTAAATTTCGAAAAAATGCCTTTACTACGCCCCGCTTTTTCTAAAGACGGAACCGTTACAGCAGCTAATGCTTCTACATTAAATGACGGTGCTTCGGCTCTTATTTTAATGAGTGAAGAAAAAGCAAAAGCTCTAAAATTAACTCCTCTTGCTATAATAAAAAGTTATGCAGATGCTGCCCATGAACCCGAATGGTTTACTACGGCTCCATCTAAAGCAATTCCAAAAGCTTTAAACAAAGCTAATTTAACACTTTCTAATATCGATTTATTTGAAGTTAATGAGGCTTTTTCTTGTGTGGGTATTGCTAATCAAAAAATACTAAAAATACCAAAAGAAAAACTTAATATCTATGGTGGAGCCGTTGCCCTTGGGCATCCATTAGGTTGTTCTGGAGCACGTATATTAACCACGTTAATTCATGCATTACAAAACGAAAACAAAAAATTAGGTGTTGCAGGAATTTGTAATGGAGGTGGCGGAGCATCGGCTATAGTAATTGAAAACCCAAACTTCAAGGCTAACTAAATTATGCAATACGGAATCGCATTTTTAAGTGTTGTCCCACTTAGATCTGAGGCTTCAGATACTTCGGAACAAATATCGCAGGTAATTTATGGCGAACACTTCAAAGTATTAGAACATCGAAAAAAATGGAGTCGTATTCGTTTAGGTAACGATAAATATGAAGGTTGGATAGACAATAAGCAATTTTTATTCTGTTCGGAAGAAGAATATCAAAAATTACATCGAACATCCCCTAAATTAGTAACTAATTTGGTTGATTTTATAAATGCTGAAAATAACCAATTAATACCTGTTACTCAAGGTGCTAATTTAAATGTATTAAAGCTATTAAATCATCAATTTGATGGTGAATATGTAACCACTAAACAACCTAAATCTAATTTTATTGAAACAGCTTTATCGTATTTAAATGTGCCTTATCAATGGGGAGGAAAAACGCCTTTTGGTATAGATTGTAGTGGCTTTACACAAGTGGTTTACTTACTTAATGGATATTTTTTGAAGAGAGATGCTTCTTTACAAGTAACCCAAGGAGAACCCTTAAGTTTTATTGAAGAAAGTGAACCTGGAGACTTAGCTTTTTTTGATAATAATGAAGGGAAGATAACACATGTTGGTATTATGATGGAAGATAATTATATTATCCATGCTAGTGGAAAAGTCCGCATAGACCGTATAGACCACACAGGTATTTACAATGCCGAACTACGAATGCATACTCACAAACTTAGAGTAATTAAGCGAATTGTATAAATTATATCGCTGTTTGTTTTACTTATATAAAAAGCGACAGACTATTATTTATACAAAAGTGTGACTTTGCAATTAATTCTTTTAAAATGTAATAGAGCTGTTTACTTAGGTACTTAGTTTAATTTGCTCAAAGTCAATATTTATATGGTCAGTCATCCTATTAATTAGGTTATCAAATATAGTTTGCTTGTGTATAGAACGATTTATACGATAACTATACTCATCTAAAT
>CALLUJ010000143.1 GCA_938011245.1 uncultured Aquimarina sp.
TTTGTTTATGCATAGTGCTATTATCTCCATTAATACGAAGAATACCCGCAGTAACCATTATGGTATAATTCATAGGTTCAGAAGAATTGGAATTATAGATGTAGGTTGCAGAAGTGGCATAGGCGTTAGCAAATTCCATTTTAAAACCAATACTCCCTCCATCCCTTGCCATAATTTCGATACGCCCCTTTTTTTGCATCGTACTATGGATAGTCCAATTTAATAACTCTAAATCTTTATCTATAGCGGGTATTGTTAACTGTAATTGCCCTCCTCTAGGAATACTGCTAGGCTTATTATTGACCCCTAGACTTTGACTGAAATTAAAAAATAAATTAAGTAATCGATATTTTTTATTATTAACGTATAAATAAGCATTTATCATGGAGTTTTAGTTTGCGTTATATTTATAAATATATGTTATAACGCTTTAATTATAAAATTATTACGTTAACTTATTAAGGTTTAACAAAAAACATGCATTACAATACTAAATAATTTGTTATATATGTTAACTTTTAGCCTATAATTATTATAGCAATAAAATATTATAAGAAGACAGAGTATTGAAATTATTCTAAAAAAATGCAACTTTTATATTTTTTTACGACTATACAAGATATTCCTTTTAAATAAGTTTAAAATTTTAAATATGAATCAACTTTTTAATATAAAAAAAATAGCTAGCATTTGTTTTATATGTACTTTACTGTTTTCTTGTGAAAATAATGTAGAAGAAGTAACATCTCAAGAACAAGAAATTACCACAAACTCTGTGGTTTCTTTTTCTACAAATGTAAGACCTATTATAGACAATAATTGTATAGAATGCCATCGTGGAAACTTGTTTCCCGATTTAAGATCCCTTACTATAATTCAAGCAAATTCGGCTCTTATACAATCCCAAGTAGTTACTAGAAGAATGCCAATTGGCGGCTCTCTTAGCAACCAACAAATTGCAGAAATTAGCGATTGGATAGATAATGGGGCGCTAAATAATTAAACGTATGAAGTACCTAAAAAAAAGAAATGTCCAAATAATAATTCTTCTAGTTGTTGCTCTAATAGTATATGTTTTTAACTCGCAATATAACAAACCTCATTTAAATGTTGCTAAGGAAGAACCTGGCATACTTATTACCTCTAAAAAGCTAATAGACAATTATAAAGAAGACGAAAATAAATCGAATACCAAATATTTAGATCAAGTAATTAAAGTTACAGGCAAAATAGCCGATATAACTACAAAAAATAATAAAGCAACAATTACTCTTGGGGAAGGAGGCTTATTAGGAAATGTAGTTTGCCAATTATTACCGTCTGAAAACAAAAAAGTTAGCTCCTTACAAAAAGGTCAGGTTATTTCCCTTAAAGGGATTTGCACAGGATATCTTATGGATGTAATCCTAATAAAATCAGTATTAACTAATTAAAATATATACCATGAAATTATTTGCTATTTTAGTATTATACATTGTAACTATTAATAATTCTTTTAGTCAAGAAAAATACTTTACCAATAAAGGCTTTATTTCTTTTTATTCCCACTCTCCTATAGAAGATATTACTGCAAATAACAACCAAGTACTTAGTGTTTTTGATACCCAATCTAACGAACTTGTTATATATGGTCTAATGAAATCTTTTGAATTTAAAAAAGCTTTAATGCAGGAACATTTTAATGAAAACTATGTAGAATCCGATAAATATCCTAAAACTTCTTTTGAAGGAAAGGTTGCTGGTTACAACTCTTCTAACAAAGAACAAACTGTAGATATAGTTGGAGTATTAAGTTTGCATGGAAAATCAAAAGATATAAAAACTAAAGCTTCTTTAACAGAACAGGATGGTTTATTAACGCTTAAAGGCGATTTTACTGTGGCTGTTGCCGATTATGATATTAAAATACCGAGAACAGTAATTAATAATATTGCAAAAACTATTAAAGTTTCTTTTGACCTAGCTTATAAACCTTACAATAAATAATATGAAAAACTCAATTGTATCTATACTTATCTTTCTAATAGGATTACAGACTTATGGACAAGATTTATCTGCCCTTTTAGATGAACAATTAGAACAAACAGAAAAGTATGTAACTTCTACTTTTAAAGGTACTAGGATTATTAATGGACAATCCATAGAAAACCGCAAAAAAGGAACGTTAGAATTTGTTATTTCTCACCGATTTGGTAGAGTAAACCGAGGTATTGATGATTTGTTTGGTTTAGACCAATCAAATATTCGTTTTGCCTTTGAGTACGCCGTAATAGACGATTTAACCGTAGGTGTTGGGCGTAGTAGTTTTGATAAAACTTATGATGGTTTTTTAAAATATAAATTACTAAAACAAAAAGCAGGAAAAGAGTCTTTCCCTTTTACTGCTTCTCTTTTTGGAAGTGTTGCTTATAAAACTTTAAAAGATTTTGACCCGGCTAACCCACGATCTTTTAATGAAAAACTATCTTATGTATCTCAAATACTAATAGCTAGAAAATTTAATAATGCATTTTCTATGCAAATTACACCAACATTTATACATTTTAATTCTGTAAGAATATCCGAGGATCCCCACGATATATTTGCCTTAGGAGTGGGAACACGTCTTAAATTAAGTAACAGAATATCTATAAATGCTGAATATTTTTATGCCTTCGATGAATTTGAATCTATTAATACCGAAAATTCTATTGCTTTTGGAGTAGATATTGAGACTGGAGGACATGTCTTTCAAATTATTTTATCCAATGCAATTACTATGATAGAAAAAAGTTTTATTACAGAAACAGAAGACAATTTTTTTGATGGTGATATTCATTTAGGGTTTAATATTTCTAGAGCATTCCAAGTTGGTAGTAAGGGTAAAAGGAAACTTAAAAAATTAAGGAAAAAACAATCTTAAAGAATAACTTTATTAACACCTTATAAATATACATTGCTTTTATTTAAACTATAAATAATATAGGTGTCTTAAAAAATAAATAAGCTTGCTAGTTAGCAAGCTTATTTATTTTTTAATACTATTTTGCTAAACTAGTACTTCCTATTTTTTGGTTTAATACGTAATTAAATGAATAAAACCTGCCTTCTTTAGTATTATCCTGGTCTTGATAATAACTTAAAAATTCTACTTTAACATAATTTCCTTTTCGGGTTTTAAATATAAATATTTTACCTGGTATTGCCAATATAATATTAGTTGCTGGGTTGTAGTTATACCATCCATTATTACTCCCTGTTGGTATTCCAAAAGCACCATTTCCGTCTTTTTCAAATTTTAAATCTTTAGTAGATTTTACACTTTCAAAAGTTCCGTTTACAACAGACACTTCAACATTTCCATTGCGAGCAGGTTCATCATTCGTTCCTGTTACTTCCCCTCCATTTAGGGCAATTGTAGTTCCTCTAAAAGCAATATCCCAATCGGTTTCACTTGTAGTTACAATTCCTGTTTCAAAATCAAATTTTGTAAACTCCCCACCAATAGGAACTCCACGACCTCCTGTTTGTGGAGCAGGAATATTTATTATTTCTTTATTAATTAATTGTACCCCATTAGTCTCGGAAACTTCTTCTTTATTATCTGGTGTATCTACAAGCGTTTGTTCTTCATTCACATTGGCCTTATCATCTTCTTCACAAGAAGTTAGCAAAGAAAGGTTTAGTGCAATACATAAAATTAATAACTTTTTCATTTTTAGTTTATTTAAAATTTATAATTAAGTTTAATATATGTTTGTATCCCAGGTAAAGTAGGTAATAAATTTGCTGTGTAATCTAGGAGATTGTTTGCTCCTACTTGCAAATTAAAATCATTAAAAAATGTTTTTGTAATAGCTGTGTTAAGGGTATAAAACCCATTAACAAAACTAGTGTCATAATCATCTATAAGGTTATTTCCATTGGTGTCAAACTGTGCATATTTACTTCTGTACAACACTCTTAAATTAAAATTTGCTTTTGCTTTTCGCCAATCGTAGAAAAGCTTAATATTAGCATTGTGCCGAGAGCGGTTAACTAAACCAAAATACTTGGATTTAGTAACCGCCACGGTCTTCTTTGTTATTGCATCTCGGGCAAAAACTTCTTTATTTTTTATGCGTTCTTGATTTTCTTTATTAAATGCATATAACAGTTGATAGCCCCCACTGGCTGTAAAGTTTTTTGTTATGTTATAACTGCCATTAACTTCGAAACCAGTAGTATATATTTCATCAAAATTTTTATAACTAAATACGTTTTGACCATTTGTTTTACGTGCAATTATTTGAGTATCTATTAAATTCTTAATATCGTTTCTAAAAAAATTTATTTCTGTTTTTAAAGCTTTTGTATGGAATGTAAAACCAGCGTTATAAGAAATAGAAGTTTCTGCTTTTAAATTTTTATCTAAGATTTCTTTAGACACTGTTACACGATCTATTTCTCCAAGATCCTGTAAATCTTGTAACTTATTTTCTGCAACATTATATCCAAGTACGGTATAACCTACGGAGGTGTTTGTAAAATCTAAAAATAATTGTCGAAAATTGGGAGCTCTAAAACCAGTACCTACAGAGCCTTTAAAAGCTAAACTTTTGGTTAGTTTGTAACGCAGCGCTATTTTAGGACTTAATTGGTAATTATATTCCGAATGGTTATCAAACCGGCCACCTACAATTACATTTAAAAAACCCAATAAATTAGTATCGTATTGTGCATATATATACTGAGAATTAAAGCTTTTAGGAGTATCAATATTAGTGCGTTTTAATTGGTTGTATTTATAACCAACCCCAGTGGTAAACCTACTATTATTTAAAGTATAAGTACTTCTTATTTCTGGCCTAGCAATAAAATTATTAAAATTACTATTAGTTAAATCTGCAATATTTTGAGGGGCATTTACTTCCTCGATAGCCTTAAATCGAGTAACATAAAATTCGTATTCGGCTTTTAAGTTTAATCCTATTTTATGATTAACACGGGTATGAGAAAGCCACTCCTTTGTACGTCCGTTAACACCAAAATTAGTATTATTAACAAATACAGTCCTATCTAAATACTCGTTAAAAGTGCGAATAGAGCTTGCGACATCTATATTTTTAGAAAGTGTTACATATAATTTACTTCCAAAAGTGTAATTTTCAAAAGGGTTAACCGTTGGTCCAAAATTATCTTCGGGATTAAGGTCGTAACCCTTACTAGAAAACCGATTAGAGAATAAACTATAACTTACTTTTTTAAATTTTTGACTAACATTAATATTAAAATCTTGTTGCGTAAATGTTCCTATACGATACGATACATTTCCTGAAGGTTTAATTGTTTTTGGGACTTCCGTAATAATATTAACTACTCCACCTAAAGCTTCAGAACCATATAAACTGCTGGATGCTCCTTTAACAATCTCAACCTGTTTTATATTACCAATTGCAATGCGTTTTAAATCAAAATTTCCTGCGTTCCCTCCTCTTGGTAACGGAACTCCATCAATAAGAATTAAAATATATTCCGACTCAAGACCCTGTATTTGAATACCTTCAAATCCACTTTCGTCTGCCACCAAAACAATTCCTGTTTGTTCTTCCAACACCTTATTTAAGCGTATTGCTCCTATTTGTTGAATTTTCTTTTTTGAAATAATTGACGCTGGAAGTGGTAAAGACGATAATTGCCTTTGAGTTCGAGTTCCTGTAATAATAACTTCTTCTAATTGTTGAGGGCTAATAGAGTCTTTTACTGCCTCTTCTTTTTCTTGTCCAAAAATTGCTTGTAGACAAAAAAAGAAAAAATAAATTAATATTTTGTTTTTATTTAGACTCATTATACTTTAAATTTGACACAAATATAAACACTTATTTTAATTAAATCTAAATAAGCTTACTTTAAAGTTAGCTATGTAATATTTATACAATTATAAAATTATAATAATGAACACTCTAAAACCTTTAATTATTATAGTGCTTCTAACTAGTTTAGGAAGTACAGCACAAAAGAAAAAAGTTAAAGATGCAGAAGCCATTAAAAAAATGTGTGGCTGTTTTGAAGTAACCTTCAATTTTTCTGAAACTTTTCAATATAGTAAAGACTCTTTATATACACCATCAAAAAATAAACAGGCTACTGCCTTAGAATGGGCTGGACTAATTGCTAACGAAAAAAACAAACTTTCCATTCAGCATATTTTACAAGTTGGAGAAGGTAAAAACCAACATATTGTAAAGCATTGGAGACAGGATTGGCTGTATGAAAACACCCATTTATACCGATATAATGGCAATAATACTTGGGTATTTGAACCTAAAACAGAAAAAAATGTTAAAGGGCAATGGACACAAAAAGTATTCCAGGTAGATGACAGCCCTAGATATGAAGGCTCTGCTACTTGGGTGCATGTGGACGGGAAAAGTTATTGGGAAAATACCGTTGATGCTCCATTGCCAAGAAGAGAGTACACACAAAGAAACGATTACAATGTTACTTTAAGAGGAAATAGACAACAAATTACAGATTATGGATGGGTACACGATCAAGACAACAGCAAAATTATACGCGAAAAAGGTAAGAAAGATATTGTATTAGCTAAAGAAAAAGGGTACAACACCTACGTAAAAGTAGCCAATAAAAAATGTAAAGGAGCTATAGATTGGTGGAAACATAATGCTAACAAATGGGCTTTAGTTAGAGGTAAATGGGAAAAAGTTTACGAAAAAAATACCGATTTAATTTTAGAAAAAAAGGTTAAAAATAAGCCTTTATATAAGCACTTGTTTGCAGACGACTGTAAGCAAAAAACACAAATAAGTAGTGTAATTGACTCTTTTATTAAAAAGTAACACGTGCTTTAATTATGAAAACACAAATTTTTAAACTTTTTCCTATATCTATTTTTTTTAGCTTTTGCTTATTGTGTGGGTTTGTATCTAAAAATGCTTCGCAAAAGTATAAATGTCTAATTCAAATGAAAAAATACTCAGGCGAAGGAGCTTACATTGTATTGTCGTTAATTAATCCAAAAGGCGATTATGAAAAAACTTTATATGTACATGGTAAAGATTCTAAATGGTATTACGAAATAGATAAATGGTGGTCTTTTTACGGAAAAAGGCGATCAAATATTGATGCCATTTCTGGAGCTACTTTAAGTGGAGAAGAAAGGGAAGTTAATGTTATACAAATCGACACAAATAAAATAAATAAAGGTTATAAGGTTCGATTCGAAACGTCAGTTGAAAATCAAGAATACTATGCTAGCGATATCGAATTTGAACTTACAACAGAGAACCTATCGGGCAAATATAAAGGAAAAGGGTTTATTGAATATATAAGAATAAGACCCCAATAAATAATTTAAAAAATAAGGTTATGAATTTTGATAAATTTTTAAAAGAATACAAGGTCAATTTTAAAACCCAATTGACAGAAAAAGAAAAGGAGCTTATAGAAAAATATGCACAAGTATATCTATCTATATATTATGGGGTATAATTTTAACTAATACATTTATATGATACTATCAATTTGGAGGTACAGCCATTTAACCATTGCTATTATTTTGGCTGTATTTCTATTGGTAGCATCAATTACAGGGACAATTTTAGCTATAGAACCTTTATCAAAATCTTTAGCAAATTATACTATTCCTAGTCTAGAAAAACATTCTTTAGCCAAAACTATTATAGCATTAGAGAAGGAATATAAAGAAGTTAGTTATATTTCTGTTGACGAATATAAAAATGTAAGTGCATCTGTGCTTACTAATACAGGTAGTAATAAAACTTTTTATATTAATCCAAAAACAGGAAAACCTGTAGGAAAACCTAAAAAAAGACTTTGGATATTTAAATCTGCTACTAGTTTACACCGTTCTCTATTTTTAAAAACTACAGGCCGATTTATTATGGGAGTAGTTTCGTTTTTGTTATTACTAACAAGCATTACTGGTTTCTTTTTGTTATATAAAAGGCAAGGAAATCTAAAACGAATGTTTTCTAAAATCTCTAAAGTTCCTTTCGCTTCTTTTTATCACACAGTATTTAGTAGAGTTTTTTTTATTCCGGTTGTTATTATTTCGTTATCGGCGATATTTTTATCCTTTGATAAATTTAATTTATTATCCACTAAAAAAGTAAGACAAGAAATCAAAAATAATAAAGACTTAATTAACGTTTCTAGGTCTGTTAAAGATTTTCCTATTTTTAAAAACACAATTATTAATGACGTTAAAAAGCTCGACTTTCCTTTTACAAAAGACGAAGAAGATGTTTTTTATTTAAAACTAAAAAACAAAGAATATCTAATTAATCAATTTTCGGGAGCAATTATTAGCGAATGGAAAAAACCTTTAACTGCCAAATTATTAAATTTAAGCTTATTACTACATACTGGAATAGGGACTTCGTTTTGGGCTTTCATATTATTAACAACATCAATAGCGCTACTATTTTTTATATACTCAGGTTTTTCTATTAGCATAAGACGTATAAAAAATAAAAAGAAAACGACTGCTATTTTTGATGCTGATGAGTGCGAGTACATCATTTTAGTAGGTTCGGAAACTGGGAGTACATTTAACTTTGCTATTACTTTTTATAACGAACTTATAGCATTAGGTAAAAAAGCTTTTCTTACCAATTTAAATCAATACAAAACATACAATAACTTAAAACATTTATTAATTTTCACTTCCACTTACGGGGAGGGCGAAGCTCCCGGGAATGCTTCGAAGTTTGAAAGTAAATTTAGAAAAACAAAAGTAAACACTCCTGTTAAATTTTCTGTTATTGGTTTTGGCTCTTTAGCTTATAGGCAATATTGTAAATATGCTTTAGACATTAATAAATTACTATTATCCAACCCTTATTTTACTGAAGTTATTTCTCCTTATAAAGTAAATAATCAGTCTTTTGAAGATTTTAAAGCATGGACTATTAAATGGGGACAAGCTATTGGAATAGAAGTTAATATAAATCAATTAGAAAAACAGAAAAATACATCCGAAGAAATATTTACTGTAGTTAAAAAAAGTAATTTAAATGTAGACAATACTTTTTTACTGCGTTTAAGCACTAATTCTAAAAGTTATTTTAAATCTGGAGATTTATTAGCAATTACTCCTTATTTAGAAAACACCAAACGTTTTTATTCTATTGCTAAATACCAAAATGATATTCTGTTAAGTATAAAAAAACACGAATTCGGAATATGTTCCAATTATCTAAATTCCCTTCCTATAAATACCGAGTTTAAAGGAAGTTTTCTACACAATAACAATTTTAATTTCCCAGAAAGAGCATCCGAAATTATAATGATTGCTAATGGAACAGGAATTATTCCTTTTATAGGTTTGTTGCATGAAAACAATAATCGTAAAAAAACACATCTTTTTTGGGGAGGACGAACACAAGAGTCTCTAGAGATATATCTGTCTTATATTCAAGAATGTATTTCAAATAAAAAATTATCGAACTTTGAAGTAGCTTTTTCGAAAGTACAAATGGAGAAAATCTATGTACAAGATTTATTAGCAAAACATTTAGAGTTAATAACTCGTTGTCTTTCTAACAAAGGAGTAGTTATGGTTTGTGGCTCGTTAGCAATGCAAAAGGAAGTACTTTTTTTTATAGATAAAGTATGTTTGGAAGTTTTAAATACTCCGATGAGTCAATTTCAAAAAAATAAACAAATAAAAGTAGATTGTTATTAATCTATTTATAGGGTATAAATTTTGCTTATCAAAAAAGGGTCTACGATAATTTAAAATTAAGCAAAAAATATGGCGGAGTATGCTCCGCCATATTTTCTTATTTACATGTTTGGTAAAAAAGTATTACTAAACTATTTATTTAGCAATACCCAAGCACCTTGTTCTAATAATGGAATAGCTTGTTTATACTTTATTTCTTTAGACTCTCCTGTCATTACATTTTTAATAGTAACTCTATCATTACGACCTATTTTAGGTTCTTCTCTTACCACTGTTTCTACTGCTTGCACAGGTTGTTGATTTTCAGAAATAGCTTTATTTTGAGAGGTACGTTCATCTAAATTTTGAATTTCATCTTTTTGTTCGTAAGTTTCTTCTCTAACCTGTTGAGGGGCGGATACCGTTACTTCTGGATTAGCAGAAGGCAATTCTGCTTTAAATAAGAAAGAGATAACTTCTTTACTTAACCCATCAAGCATTCCTTTAAACAATTCAAAAGCTTCAAATTTATAAATTAACAAAGGATCCTTTTGTTCATGTACTGCTAAACGAACACTTTGTTTTAATTCGTCCATTTTACGTAAATGTGTTTTCCAAGAATCGTCTATTAAAGCTAATACAATATTCTTTTCGAAATCTTTTATTACTTGTGCTCCACCAGATTCGTATGCCTTGTCTAGATTAGTACTTACATTTAAGGTTTTAACACCGTCTGAAAAAGGGACTCCTATACGCTCAAAATTAGCTTCTGGACTGTCTTTTATTGCTTTAATTACACTAAAGACAGCTTCCGATATTTGTCTTTTCTTATTCTCGTATTGCTCTAAAGCTGCTTTGTACACTTTTCCTGTTAGGTCTTGAGCTTTCATGCCTTTAAAGTTAGACTCCGTAATTGGGCTTGGCATTGCAAAGTTTCGAATCAATTCAAATTCAAAATTCTTATAATCTTGTGCTAATAAATTACCCTCAGATATATTTTCCGATAAATCATAAATCATATTAGCAATATCCAATTGTAAACGTTCTCCATATAACGCATGACGGCGACGTTTATAAACTACCTCTCGTTGAGCATTCATCACATCGTCGTATTCTAACAAGTGTTTACGTGTCCCAAAGTTATTTTCTTCTACTTTTTTCTGCGCTCGCTCTATAGAATTAGAAAGCATTTTTGCTTGTAACACCTCTCCTTCTTCAATATTCATTTTATCCATTAATTTGGCTATACGCTCCGATCCAAATAAACGCATTAAATTATCTTCTAAAGAAACATAAAATTGAGAGCTTCCCACATCTCCTTGGCGACCTGCACGACCACGTAATTGTCTATCTACACGTCTAGAATCGTGACGCTCTGTACCCACAATAGCTAGACCCCCTGCGGCTAATACTTCCTTAGACAATTTAATATCGGTACCACGACCAGCCATGTTAGTGGCTATAGTTACCACACCTGGGTTACCTGCTTCGGCAACAATATCTGCTTCTTTTTGGTGTAGTTTTGCATTCAACACATTGTGCTGAATCTTTCGCATTGTAAGCATACGGCTTAATAGTTCTGAAATTTCTACAGATGTAGTACCTATTAATACTGGACGACCTGATTTAGAAATTTTAACAACATCTTCTATAACTGCATTATACTTTTCTCGCTTTGTTTTATAAATTAAATCTTGTCTATCATCTCTTGCTATAGGCTTATTAGTTGGGATTTCCACTACATCTAGTTTATAAATTTCCCAGAACTCCCCAGCCTCGGTAACAGCAGTACCCGTCATTCCCGAAAGTTTATGGTACATACGGAAATAGTTTTGTAATGTAACAGTAGCAAAAGTTTGTGTTGCATCTTCTATTTTTACACTTTCTTTTGCTTCTAAAGCTTGGTGCAGTCCGTCGGAAAAACGACGACCATCCATAATACGCCCCGTTTGCTCATCAACAATTTTTACTTTGTTATCCATTACTACATACTCTACATCTTTTTCAAATAAAGAATATGCTTTTAACAACTGGGTAATGGTATGGATACGTTCGCTTTTAACACTAAAATCTCTAAATAATTCTTCTTTTTTATCTGCTTCTTTTTCCGACGAAAGTCCTAAAGCTTCTATTTTAGAAATTTCTACAGACATTTCTGGAAGAATAAAGAAATTAGCGTCTTCTCCTTTAGAAAGCGCCGATATTCCTTTATCGGTAAGATCTATCTGATTATTTTTTTCTTCTATTACATAGTAAAGGTCGGCGTCTATTTTATGCATTTCACGGTTATTATCCTGCATATAGAAGTTTTCCGTTTTTTGAAGTAATTGTTTTACTCCTTCTTCACTAAGGTATTTTATTAAAGCCTTATTTTTAGGAATTCCGCGGAAGGCTTGTAGTAATTTAAAACCTCCCTCTTTAGTATCTCCTGAACTAATTAATCGTTTAGCTTCTGCCAAAACTCCTGTTAGGAATTTTTGTTGTTCATTAACTAGGCTAGAAATACGTGGCTTTAGTACTTCAAACTCGTGCACATCTCCTTTTGGAACAGGTCCTGAAATAATTAATGGTGTACGGGCATCATCTATTAAAACTGAATCCACCTCATCTACAATAGCAAAATTGTGTTTGCGTTGAACTAAATCTTCTGGAGCATGAGACATATTATCTCTAAGGTAATCAAAACCAAATTCGTTATTAGTTCCATAAACAATATCGCTATTGTATGCTGCTCTTCTTGATTCTGAATTTGGGCGATGATTATCTATACAATCTATACTAAGTCCATGAAATTGAAATAATGGAGCCATCCATTCACTATCTCTACGTGCTAAATAATCGTTTACCGTAACTAAATGTACTCCATTTCCTGTTAATGCATTAAGATATACTGGTAGTGTTGCTACTAAGGTTTTCCCTTCTCCTGTATGCATTTCTGCAATATTTCCATTATGAAGTGTTACTCCTCCAATTAACTGTACATCATAATGAATCATGTTCCATTTAATTGAAGCTCCTGCTGCTTTCCAAGTAGTTGCCCATAATGCTTTTTCTCCATCAAGAGTTATATGCTCTTTAGTTCCTGATAGCAGCCTATCGTATTCTGAAGCAGTTACCTCTACAAAATCATTTTCTGTAAAACGACGTGCCGTTTCTTTTACCACAGCAAAAGCTTCTGGTAAAATTTCTGCTAAAGTAGTTTCTGTAACTTCTAACGCTTTCTCTTCTAGCTTATCAATTTTAGCATAGATATCCTCTCGAACATCCATGTCCGTTGTATTTTCTGCTTTTTGCTTTAAATCCTCTATTTCTTTTATTATAGAAGATTTTGCTGCTACAATTTTCTTTTTAAAAAGAGTTGTCTTATTACGTAATTCGTCGTTAGAAATAGAAGTTAACTGAGCTTCTGCTTCTTTAATTTTTTTAATTGTAGGTTCTATAGCTTTTACATCCTTCTTGGATTTATCTCCTACAAATATTTTTAATACAGAATCTAAAATTCCCATAATTGATTGTCGATATTTTTATGCGTAATTTACGCAAAAAAAAAGCCTCTACAGAGACTTTTTATGTGGTTATTTTTGGCAGAAAGCCTAATATTCATCTTCATTCCAAAGGTAGTCTTCATCCGTAGGATAATCCGACCAAATTTCTTCGATTGAATCGTAAGAATCACCTTCATCTTCGATAGCTTGTAAGTTTTCAACAACTTCTAAAGGAGCCCCTGTACGTATTGCGTAGTCAATAAGCTCATCTTTAGTAGCTGGCCAAGGTGCATCACTTAAATAAGATGCTAATTCTAATGTCCAATACATTGTAATTTGTTTTTTTGCAAAAATAATTTTTTTACTTTCACCTGCAAGTAAAATTTATTATTTATTGTGTTTTTTTAAAGAACGTTATTTTATTTAAACATAAAGAAATTATTTTTTAGGTTCAGGGATCCATTTAATTTCTTCTATTCCATTTTCCTGAGTCAACTTCCGTGCCAGTACAAAAAGGTAGTCGGAAAGTCTGTTCAAATATTTCAGAACTTCCGATTCTAAAGGTTCAAAATGATTTAATTCATACGCTAAACGCTCGGCTCTTCTACAAATAGTGCGTGCAATATGACAATATGACACCGTTGGATGTCCTCCTGGTAACACAAAATGTGTCATTCTAGGTAATTGCTCATCCAACTCGTCTATTCCGTACTCTAATTTCTCTATCTGTTTGGGATTTACCTTTTGGATATTCAGTCTTTTTTGATTATCGTTAGGTGTTGCCATAATTGTACCTATGCTAAATAGTTCTGTTTGAATTTGAAGTAAAAAAACCTTGTACTTTTCTGCTATCTGTTGATCTCGTAATAAGCCTATAAAAGAATTTAATTCATCTATAGTTCCATAAGCTTCTATCCTAGCATGGTTTTTTGTTACACGCTTCCCACCATATAAACTTGTAAAGCCTTCATCTCCTGTTTTAGTATATATTTTCATATTTATTTAATAAATTTATAGCCTTATAAAAAATTTCTCCTTTGCTTGAGTATTTCTAGCAAAAACAAATCCAAAAAAATAAGTATCTACAATAACTTGTGCTTGGTTATTTTCCTTAATTTTTTTCCAAAAGTGGATTTGCTTATAAGGTGTCTCTACGACTAAAACTCCATTTTTTTTCAACTTTAAAAAATATTCCTCAACATTCTTATTATTAAAATAATCTATGCTAACATATACTAAATTGTATAAATTATTTTTTTGTGTTTCTCGATTTTTAAATATCTGTTTTACAAAATGATTTTCTTCTACTAAAAAAAGTGCCTCATTTATTTTCAAGTAATTAAATACTTCGCATAATAGCTTAACATGTTTTTTCTTTAATCCTCTAGGTAAAGTCGAAGCATTTATCTCTGGTTTATGTTTTTTATAAAAACATTTTGTAACTAAGTTATACACAAATGGAGAATGTACACCATGTGCATTAGTAGATTTTAACCAAAACTTAGCATAATTAAAATATTCTTGAAACATATTAAATTACAACTTAGATGCGGACTTTTCTTGAAGCATTTTTATCTCGTCTCTTATTTTTGCTGCATTCATAAAATCTAAATCTTTAGCTGCTTTCTCCATATCTTTTCGCAAAGCTTTAATTCTATCTTGCAACTGGTTTTTAGAATAATACACCACCTCTTCTTCTGCTGCTTTTAGTGTTTCTGCTGCTGCAATAGTATATGATTTTGCTTTTTTATTAGCATTTAAATCATCTTCTATTGGCTTGTTCAAAGCTGTAGGTATTTTATTATGTTTTAAATTATATGCAATTTGTTTAGTTCTTCTATAGTCTGTTTGTTCTATAGTTTTTTGCATGCTATTCGTTATTTTATCTGCATATAAAATAGCTTTTCCATTTACATTTCTTGCCGCTCTACCTATAGTTTGGGTTAATGATCTCACATTTCTAAGAAAACCTTCTTTATCTGCATCTAAAATAGCTACTAAAGAAACTTCTGGCAAGTCTAATCCTTCCCTTAACAAATTAACTCCAATAAGTACATCGAATAAACCTTTACGAAGATCTTGCATTATTTCAACCCTTTCTAACGTATCTATATCACTATGGATATACCGACATCGAACATTAATTTTAGCTAAGTATTTTGCCAACTCTTCTGCCATGCGCTTGGTAAGTGTTGTTACTAAAACTCGTTCATCTTTATCTATACATAATTGCATTTCTTCTACCAAATCGTCTATTTGGTTTAAGCTTGGGCGTACCTCAATTACAGGATCTAATAATCCTGTTGGACGTATAATTTGTTCGGTATATACTCCGTCGGACTTTTGTAATTCATAGTCTGCTGGAGTAGCACTAATATAAAGTACTTGGTTTTGCAAAGATTCAAATTCTTCAAATTTCAATGGTCTATTATCCATCGCTGCGGGCAATCTAAATCCATATTCTACTAAATTTTCTTTTCTAGATCTATCCCCCCCATACATCGCATGTACTTGAGGTACGGTAACGTGACTTTCGTCAATAATCATTAAATAATCATCTGGAAAAAAATCTAACAAACAAAAAGGTCTAGTTCCTGGTAGACGACCATCTAAATACCTAGAATAATTTTCTATACCAGAACAATATCCTAGTTCTTTAATCATTTCTAAATCGAAATTAGTTCGTTCTTCCAACCGTTTAGCCTCTAAATGCTTACCTATTTCTTTAAAATAAGCTACTTGTTTTCCTAAATCTAAGGCAATTTGATCTATAGCATTATGCAATACTTCTTTAGAGGTAACAAACATATTTGCTGGATAAATTGTTAGTCTTTCAAAACTTTCTAGCACAGCATTATTAATAGGATCAAAAGATTCTATTTCTTCAATTTCGTCTCCAAAAAAATGAACTCTGTAAGCATAATCGGCATAACTAGGAAAAATATCTAATGTATCTCCTTTTATCCTAAAAGTTCCGTGTAAAAACTCTGCTTCGGTACGTGAATACAAAGCTTGTACTAATTGTTGTAGCAACTCTGTTCTAGAGAGTTCCTGATCTCTTTCTAAACTAACTACGTTTTTTTGAAATTCAACAGGGTTTCCTATACCATACAAACAAGATACTGAAGCAACTACTAATACATCTCTCCTGCCCGAAAGTAATGATGAAGTGGTACTTAATCTTAATTTTTCTAAATCTTCATTAATAGATAAATCTTTTTCTATATAAGTCCCACTTGTTGGTATATAAGCTTCTGGTTGGTAATAATCGTAATAGGATACAAAGTATTCTACTGCATTTTCTGGAAAAAATTGTTTAAACTCTTGATATAATTGTGCTGCAAGTGTTTTATTATGTGCTAAAACCAAGGTTGGTTTTTGTACTTGTTCTATAACATTTGCTGCCGTATATGTTTTACCAGAACCTGTTACTCCTAATAATGTTTGGAAATTAACCTTATCATTAACTCCTTTTACTAATTCCTTTATCGCTTGTGGTTGATCTCCTGTAGGATTATAGTTTGAAACAAGGCTAAACTTCATGAAATTGTGAATTATTACAACCCAAAACTACTGAATTTAGTGTATTTATAAACAAAGTTTTTGTTAAAGAAATTATTTGAAAGCTGGACAATTACACTCTCTTAGACCTCCTCTAAGGTTTCGTTTGCCTTTAAAATTATATCCTAACGTAATTTGATGAAAACCAGAACTGCTAATTTTAATTTCATCTATTTGATTTGTATAAGTATAAGCAAAAACAAAATCTTTATAATCTATCCCAAAAAAAGGTGAAATTGCTCCAAATCTTTGTATGTCTACATTTTGATTGTTTGGTGTAGTTTCGGCACCGTCAAAGTTTAAACGATATGAAGCCCCTCCAAATAAATTTGAATTTTCATTAAATTTATAATAACCCTTAATATTAATATCGGCTAGTTGCTCTTCAATATCCGGAATATTAATATACATTATGGATGGTTCTAAATCAAACTCTCTATTTATACTAAATATATATCCCAAGGTGGTTATAAAAGTTCTTTGAATATCAGGTTCAATACCTGTTTCAAAAGCAAGACCATCCCTTCTTACTGGTAGAGCATTTTTTAACGTTACAAAAGCAAATAAATCTCCTTTAAAATAAGAAATTCCAAAATCGGAATTTATGTATGTATCATCTAAAACCTCTCCTGAAATTGCAGGATCATTAATTCTAGGATTAAAAAGAGAACTCTCGTCTAATTTTCGTTGCAAAATTCCCGCACTAATTCCAAACGATAGTTGGTTTAATTCGTATGCCCTTGCATTTAAATTAATATGATATGCAAATGTTGCATAAAATCCATTTTGAGAAAAGTTCCCATTTGTATCCGAAAATGCAATCCCTCCCACTCCAATATTTTTAGTAACTCTTGCATTTAAACTTGCCGTATATAATGATGGAGCATCGTCCACATCTAGCCATTGTGTACGAGCTGTTAAACGAACCTGTTCTGTACTTGCTGCTCCTGCCGACGAAGGATGTATTAAATACCAACTCCCTGTTAAGTAATCTTGATAAACAGGAATGCCTTCTTGGCCGTAAATACCAGTAAAAAAACTGACAAAAAGCATTATAAAAAATAGTATTTTCATATTAAACTAGGTTAGCTATAATAAATTTAAGTTTTACATGGTTAATATACCTTTTTTTATTTAAAACACTAACTAACTACATAGTATATTTGCATTAATGAAAAAAGAACGCTTATTATCGCAAAAAAAACCTACATACCCCATTAATAATAATTTAGAATCTTACTTAAAATACTATAATCGTTTATTAAAAATTTCTGTATTTTATGATGATTTACTTCGCTTTAGCGGTAGTGTAAGTGTTTTTGATAAAAACGATGAAGACACACTGTGGGTTAGTGTGTATTATAACGAATTTGAACGTAAAGACATAGATCATAGTCTTAAACAGGTATACACCATTCTCCATTCTGATGGAAACGAAGATATCACAGATTTTCTAAGCATTGATGCTATAGATTATTGCACTTTTGGAAACTCTAAACCTTTTAGAATAAAAATTAGAAATATCCTAAACGATAATTACACTTATTTTTATGTAAAAAAAGCTGATGCTTCAAGGGTTTATGGGCTAGAGTTTGAACATATTTTTTCTCCTCATCGAATTAATTTTTTAATTTACGAAAACACTTTAATTGAAGAACATATTGTTGGTATACCAGGCGATACTTTTATTAAAGATTTTTTACCTGATTTAAGTACACAAGCAAAATCTCAAATTGCTAAGGAGTTTGTAAAGTTTAACGAGCGTTGTCAATTACGATTACTAGGAGACATGCGATCGTATAATTATGTTATTATTCCTACTCACGATTTTGACCACGTAGAGTATAGAGTTAGGGCCATCGATTTTGACCAACAATGCTTTGAAGGTAACCTTAAAGTATATCAACCTCAATTTTTTAAGGAAAATTACCCAATTATAAATATTATAAATGATAGGCTAGATTTATCATCTATTTTACAATACCAAAAAGAAGAACGATCTATTTTTGCTAAACGTTTTATAAATACCCACACCAGAACAGAACGCTTATTAAAGTGTATAAAAACAGATCAAATTTCCACTCCTGAAAAAGTTAATCAATTAAAAACAGATTTGTATAGATTCTCTTATCTTTCAAAGTTTAAAAAATGCGAAACAATGGGGGAGATTTTAGAAACAGGGTTCAATTTTATTAAAAAAAATTACAAACACCACAAACAAGAATCCCAATATTAGAAAATATGAGAATAGATATTATAAGTGTGGTTCCGGAGCTAATGAAAAGTCCTTTTGAGGCTTCTATAATGAAGCGTTCTATTGAAAAAGGTTTAGTTGAAGTTCATTTTCATAATTTAAGAGATTATGTAACGGATAACTACCACCAAATTGATGATTATCAATTTGGTGGTGGGGCTGGAATGGTAATGATGATAGAGCCTATAGATAAATGTATTAGTCGTTTAAAAAGTGAGCGTGAGTATGATGAAATAATTTACATGACTCCCGATGGTGAAACTCTAAATCAAGGAATGGCCAATAGTATTTCGTTATTACGAAATATTATTATTCTTTGTGGACATTACAAAGGGGTAGACCAACGTGTTAGAGATTATTTTATTACCAAAGAAATTTCTATTGGAGATTATGTATTATCTGGCGGAGAACTTGGTGGAATTATATTATGTGATGCTATTATTCGTTTAATCCCTGGAGTTCTTGGAAATGAAACTAGTGCACTTACCGATTCTTTCCAAGACAACTTATTGGCCCCTCCTATTTATACTAGACCTGCCGATTATAAAGGTTGGAAAGTCCCCGAAGTACTTACCTCTGGTAATTTTCCTAAAATAGAAGCTTGGCGCGAAGAAAAAGCTTACGAACACACAAAAAACAGAAGACCTGACTTATTAGAATAAATCAGGTCTCTTTTCTTTTTAATACCACACTACTAACAGCTTATGCCATCATATAATTAATTTTTAATCGCAATTTACGCATATAGTCTTCTTCTAACCACGAGCGATAATTTTTGGTACTATTACTAATACAGTATGAATACATCCTAACACGATATTCTATATCTTCATTTAACAATTTAGATAAAATCCTAGCATCAAAAACATCTTCACTATTTTCAACACACATTCTAGCATGTTGTTCTATAGAACGTTCTAATACCATTTTAGATTTTTCTCCATTATTTACAATATAATCGTATTCCTTTTTTACATCAAAAAACACTTCTTCTGTATTCCCAAATTGTTCTCTAACGTGAAGTGGCATTACATACTTAAACTGGCGTTCTATCTCATCATCACTAACTAAATTATCTAAGTAATAATCGGGTAACCTAAAAATACGTTGCCAATCCACGTCAGAATTCCACAATCCTAATCGTGCTGCATTATTTCCAAGATCAATAACTACAAACTCTTTTTTATTAGGCAAAGAGCGTGATCCTCTACCAATCATTTGAAAATATAAAGTCAACGATTTTGTTGCTCTATTAAGTATAATAGCCTCGATTGTTGGTTCATCAAACCCCGTAGTTAAAATTCCTACCGATGTTAAAATAGCATTAGGAGTTTCCTTAAACCACAATAGAATATCCTTCCTCTCCTGCTTGCTATTTGTATTATCTAAATGACGAATATCGTACCCTGCCATTTTAAAGGTTTCATAAACTTGCAAAGAAGTATTGATACCGTTATTAAAAATTAAAGTCTTTTTATTCTTAGCTTTTTGTTCATAAGCAAACAATAGTTTTTCTTGCATAAAAGCATTAGAATATAAATCTTCGGAAGATTTTACGGTATAATCTCCATTAATCCCAATTTTAAGTGTACTTAACCCTACATCATAAGAATAAGTAATCGCATTTGCCAAAAACCTTTGTTCTATAAGGTTAGAAATTGGCTGACCACAAATTAGTTCGCGGTAGCTATCTTTCATGGGCATTTTTATATTACTACTTAAAGGAGTAGCCGTAACTCCTAATATAAAGCAGTTCTCAAAATGGTGGAATAATTTTCTAAATGAATTATAATGAGCTTCATCTATAATAACCATTCCTAAGTTATTGAACTCTACTTTTTCTTCGTTCAGTCTATTATTTAGTGTTTCAACCATTGCTACGAAACACATATAATCGTCTTCGTTTGGTATCTCCTTTACTTTACTATTAATAACCTTACTAGTAACTCCAAAACCTTCCAACATTTTAGATGTTTGGTTACACAGCTCTATACGATGCGTTAAAATAAGAACTTTCTTATTTTGCTCTTCTATATAACGCCTAACAATCTCAGAAAAAACCACCGTCTTACCTCCACCTGTAGGTAATTGATAACACAGATTATATCCCTCTGGATTTTTCTCTATCTTCTTAAATATTTTATCAATATCTTCTTTTTGATAGGGATATAACTCTTTAATTCTAGGTTCTTTTACCTCCATAAAACATTTTGTGCTTTTCAATTTTGAAGGCTACAAAAATACTACTTTATTTTAGGTATTAGCGCATAGGAAATCAAGTTTTATTTTTTTATCTGCAAAGGCATATTCTTTTGATTTCTTTATTATTTTTCTAACTTCACTAACTAAAATATCTTTTTACTTAGAATATTAATTTTATAAATCCTCTTAAATATCTAAAATTATGGCAAAAACAGAATCTCACATGATTCCCTTAGGAAGTATAGCTCCTAATTTCAATTTACTGGATACTACTTCTGGTAAGAAAGTTAGTTTAAAAGAATTAAAGAGTGATAAGGCTACGGTAATATTGTTTATTTGCAATCATTGTCCATTTGTTCACCATATTAACAGTGCGCTAGTTAAACTTGCTAAAGTTTACCAAGAGTTAAACGTGTCTTTTATTGCTATTAGTAGTAACGATATTGAAAACTATCCTGATGATGCTCCTTATTTAATGACTGAAGTAGCTAAAAAAGAAGGTTATACTTTTCCTTACTTATATGATGAAGATCAAAGTGTTGCTAAAGCTTATAATGCTGCTTGTACACCTGACATATATGTTTATAATTCCGATTTAAAATTGGTTTATCGAGGTAGATTTGATGATACAAGACCTAATATGGGTACAGCTAGTGGACAAGACCTTGCTATTGCGCTAGATGAAATACTAACCGTAGGTGAGGTTTCTACACCACAAATTCCTAGTATAGGATGTGGAATTAAATGGAAATAATTAATTTTTATACGTTTTGTTATTTCTAAATTTATGCCGCTCTTCCAAGAAATATTTTTTTTTAAAAAAAAATTAAATTTTATTAGCTGATTTGTAAATAAAAACTAAATTTGCAACCGCTCTGAAAGAGTATTATGTTCATATTTTTTGAATAAGGAGAGGTGCCAGAGTGGTAATGGAGCAGATTGCTAATCTGTCGACGCGCAAGTGTCGCCAGGGTTCGAGTCCCTGTCTCTCCGCAACTTTATTTTGAAAGATAGTTAAAATCGGGGTGTAGCGTAGCCCGGTCATCGCGCCTCGTTTGGGACGAGGAGGTCGCAGGTTCGAATCCTGCCACCCCGACAAAAGGTTTATAAATTTTAAATTTATAAACCTTTTTTTTATATAAAATATATTGTTTTATTTTATCAAGGCTCATTATACGATTGATAAGATCTATCTGCATCACTATTCGTAAAGCTATGTGCCAAATTAAACACATGCAAAAATTTATGAGAAGCCGTTTGGTTGTTTACCGAACTAAAAAGGTGCATTCAGAAAATAAGGCTATTCCATAGAAATGCTGCTTATAGAAAATACAAGATTTGATAGATTCAGATCTTGTATTTTCATTTTTTTGGTCACTACATTCCTAAAGTGTTAACTTTTTGAACTAACAAGACATAGTAATCCCTTGTTTTTTTGGTGTTTCTTAAAATTTAAGCTGCTATATTTGTGCTTGGCTATGTTGTATCCTTCTGCCTATTTCTAGAGCATTAGTAGTATGAATCCAAAAAATAGTCAAAGTATTTCGGTAACTTTTGTTTTAGCTTTCATTTTTTTGAGGTGGTAATATTCTTTTTCTTTACCAAAACTAACCTCTAAAAGAGTTGCTCTTTCTTTGGTTATAATAGCTTTTAACTTCTTTTCTTCTTTGTAATTTCTGAGAAGCTTTCCTTTTCGTTTAAAATCTATCTGAATATCATGTTTAGTGACGAAGTTGCTATTTTTATTAGTAGCATAAATAGCATCTGCCCCTAATATCTTAAGGGCATCTCTAAAAACTAGTTTTTCTATTCAGGCACACTTTTAGTTCATTTATATTTTTTAATTTTCAGAAACTCTAAGTTTTCTTTTTAATGTTTTTAAGTTACTTACATTTATTAATTTTTTTTAATTGACGCACGCGCCATTATTTTATTGAGCAAGCTGAATTTTACGAAACCTATTATAAGTCAAATTCATTAGTCCAACCATAGTTTCAGCTCTTTTGACATCTATTTTTCTAAAAAACATACTATCCATAGAATTTTCTGTATTGGGAAGTAAGTAGGTTTCTCTCAAATTTCTTTGAGTTTTCTTTTTATTGATTTACAAGTATCTAAACTTCTTTTGTTTGTTTGGAGTATTCGCTTTACTTTCAATTTTTGTTGCTGCTTTGTTGCTCACAATGTATTTCTGAATTTCAGCAACAAAAAAATGTTGCTAACGGAGAAATTCTGCTACATACTGCAACAAGTAGCCACACTAGGCTATAAACAGCAATATAATGAGAGTAACATCTGAATTGAAAAAAAGTGCTTTTTCTGTGGTACAAGTTTTATTGCAAAAGCTACAGTTTTGGATGCTAGTGAAATGTTCTAAATTATTTTACAGAATTACTCTTCTATAATTATTTTTATTATGTAAGCATAGCAACATAAATGTTTTTTTTGTATAAAACACTTAATTAACAATGTTAAATATTATCCAAACTTCTTTTTGAACAACGCTAACACCCTTAAATTACACTTAACTCGAGTTAAAAAATATCAGTCTATATTGTTTTAATATCTGTTTAAAAGAATAAACAATCTATAAAAATATTAAAACATTATTAATGCAATTTTGTTTAAACAATAATTATTTTAAGCAAACATAGGTTAATATTGTTAACTATACATTTACACTTAAACGATTAAATATGTATTTAATCGAAAAACAAAACTTTATAATATCTGTATAATTAAAAAAAACGCAAAAAATTTACTTTTGCCTGCAAGTTAAAAAATAGTACAACACACTTAGTTAATAAATAAAACATACCAATGGAATTTTCTAGCACGCTTGACATACTTTGGATAATAATGTCAGGAATCCTTGTTTTCTTCATGCAAGCAGGATTTACACTTTTTGAAGCTGGGTTAACCCGATCAAAAAACATGGCTAATATTGCTATGAAAAACTTTGTTGATTTATTTGTTGGAGCTATTGCTTTTTGGGGTATAGGATATTCACTAATGTATGGTGACTCTTTTAATGGCGTTATAGGAGAAATATCTGCTTTCTATATTGAAGAGAATGATATGCATAATTTGTTTTTTCAAACAGTTTTTTGTGCAACAGCCGCAACAATAATATCTGGAGCTATTGCTGAAAGAGCAAAATTTATGACTTATGTAGTATTTTCTATTTTATTTACTACGTTTTTATACCCAATAGCAGGCCATTGGATATGGCAAGCTGATGGATGGCTTACTAATCTAGGGTTTGTAGATTTTTCTGGAGCAACTGTAGTACATGTAATGGGAGGTTTTGCCGCTTTAATGTATGCTTTAATACTAGGACCTAGATATGACAGATACAGCCCAGAAGGCAAAGTAAATTTTATTCGAGGACATAACTACATGTTTTCAGTTTTAGGTGTATTTATTTTATGGATGGGATGGTTTGGGTTTAATGCTGGATCTACTCTTGCTATAACAGGTAATAGCTCTAATATAGTACCTTTAGTTATTCTTAATACAAACTTATCTGGTTCTATGGGAGGCATTTGTGCTTTAATGATAACAAGATTACGTTATAAAAAAGCCGATATAGCAATGACTCTTAACGGAACTTTAGCTGGTTTAGTAGGTGTAACAGCCGGGTGTGCAATAGTTAATCCCTTAGGTGCTTTAGTTATGGGAGGTGTGTGTGGTATTGCTGTAACTTTAGTTTCTGAAATAGTTGAACGAAAATTAAAAATTGACGATGCTGTTTCTGCATTTTCTGTACACGGAATATCTGGACTTATAGGAACACTGTTAGTAGGTGTTTTCTCAAAAGAAAATGGCTTATTATATGGTGGCGGATACGAGCAATTACTAGTTCAAGCTATAGGCGCTTTCTCCGTAGCATTATGGTCTGTCTTGGTAACAACTGTATTAGTACTAATTCTAAAGTACACTATAGGTATTAGAGTTCCCCTTAAGCACGAAAAAATAGGTTTAGATAACGTAGAACATAATATATATTTTAGCACTACTATAGAAAGAAAAATAGCAAAACCTTTAGAAAATGAAGACTTATAAAAAACATATTTTTATGAAAATAAAAACGGCTTTACATTTATTCTTCTTATCGTTATTAATATTATCCATTAATAGTTGTGATAAAATAAGAACTTTAAACACTACTACCAATAAAGACAATAAAGATATATCACTTAATAGCAATAAAGTAGAAACTATTCCTAGTTTCTCCATCAATAACTTAGTTGAAAAACAAAAAAATGGTAAAACCATTTACGTAGATAAAAACAGCCCAAAATTTAGTACTAAAGATTGTTTTTATCCCTATTTAAAAAAAGAAAAAGAAGATCTAAAACTATATTTAAAAATTCAACATTTAGATGTTGAGCCATTAAATATTGCCAGTTACATTATAACAGCAAATAAAGTTGATTATCAATTAAAAGGCATTATAAGTCAGAAACAAATAAATGGTAAAAAGAAATATATTGTTGAAGTTTTAGATAAAGAAATTATATCAAATAATGATCTGGAAACTTTAAAAGCTATTGCTATCGCCGACCATGTAGAAATTGTATTAGTTGGCGAAAATAGATTTATAAAAAAGACTATTAGCAAAAAAATGCAACTCGCTTTTAAAAATATTCTAGGAGCCTATATATCATCAAAAAAATAAAACATGAAATTAATTGCAAAAGTAATTTTTACTTTTATTTCACTAATTGCTCTAAAAGTAAACTCTCAAAATCAAATAATTTTTGGACTACAAAAAGATTATACAAAAAGACACATAAATATCAATCATGATAAGCCTTTTGTATATCCTGTTATTAATACCGTTATTTCTTCAAAAAAAAGAACTAAAGTCAAAAAAAAGTCGCCCGAATATAGTACTCTAGAAAAAGAAATATTTGATTTTGAAAATTACCAAGAAGAGATCTCTAAACAATACGATTACGATTACTCTAAATATATAAATATAAAAACTGCTATTAACAATATTAACATTTTTTTGAGTTCACAAAAGCCTGTTGAAGCATCGAGAGAAATATTATCTAAATCCCAAAAAATATTAAACAATTATAATATTAAGAGTTTAGTATATGCCGATAAAAAAATTAACAATTCGTACGAAACAAAATACTCAATACTATCATCTAACTACACTAATTTAAAAGTGCACTTACGAAATATTATTTTTGAATTAGAAAGTATAAATACAATTCCTAAAGAACCTTTAAATAGTGAAACTATAGAGCAACTTAAACAAAAATTAGAAGAAACCCCTCAATATGTATTTTCAAAAGGGCCAACAAAAACAATAAAAAAGACAAAGAAAATTTTAGGAGATAAAGTTCTTAATATCCCTGCAGAACTAACTGGCGATTTTATTATTGAAAACAATTATACCATTTTAACAAAAGATTTTAACTCTGAATTTAAAAAAGGGATTTTAATAAAATACGATTTAGCAAAAAAGAAAAAATTAATAACAAAAGGATTTGCTAAAAAGACACCTAAAAAAATGATTATAAATATAAAAACTAAAAAAACTTATTTAGTTGATTTTAATTTTTTAAAAAAATATGCATATACATTTAATGGTAAATATAGGTACCAAGCTAAAAATTTACTAGGTTCGTTATAATTACTATCTCAAAAAAACACATTTTTAACTTTATTTATAAAAGAATTTCTCTTGTTTTTTGAACTACTCTTAAGTTCTTCTTTAGAGGTATAATTTTCTTCAATAAAACTTACTTCTTTAAAAGCATCTAAATCCTTTTTAGTAACTAAACCGTTAACTGTTCTACATTTTTCAAATACTTTTTTTTTCGAAATTAATTCACTCTTTAAAACAACTAAATCTTTCATAAGGTTTTTAAACATCAAAAGTTAATAAAATACCTAATGTTAAATATAATAATTACTTTTAAATTTCAAACTTTAAAAAAATAGAAATTGGATATAAATTTAGAAGAAATTACAAACGAAATTGGAGCAGATGCTAGTATAATTTTAGATTTAGAAGGAAATGTTATTAATCATACACATATAAACTTTCCAGATAATATAGCTTTAATGACTGAAATGACTTATTCCATGACCAAAGATTTGTCTAATGATTTGGATATTGGTGAATTTGAACAGATAATTACTAAGTCCTCTAAAGGATTCTTAATTATTAATAAATTTAATAACTATATTGTTCTAATTTTAAGCAATAATTTCTCAAATCTAGGTATTCTAATAAAAAAAGCAAACGTATTCAAAACCCTATTAACAAAGGATTAACGGTAATTTTATTTAAAAAAAAACTATATTTGTATCACAATAATTTACTGTACTTTTTTTTAAAACCAAAAAAGCTTTAGCTAATAAAAAAACGAGGAGTTTTTCCTTGCAATAAATAAATAAATAAATAAATACTTATGTCAAACTTTTTAGAAGAATTTGTTCAAGATATTAAAAAGAATATACCCGGTTATATTGCTGTATCTGTAACTGAAGTATCTACTGGAGTATGTTATGTTTCTGACTCTACAACAAAAGACTTTGATCCTGAAATAGCATCTGCATATAATTTAGAAGTTGTAAAAGCTAAAAAAAATGCCATTAAAGCTTTAGATATAGATACTCAAATACAAGATATCCTTATTACACTAGATGGGCAAATCCACATTATTGATGTATCAGAAAACGGTGAGTATTTCATTTATATGGCTGTCGACTCTGAAAAAGCAAATTTAGGAATGACAAGGGCTCTGTTAAGAAAATACAAAAAAGAAGTAGTTAAAAATTTATAGGAAAACAATTCTATATTTTTTATATTGAAGTACGCAACTTAAATAATTACATAAACAGAAAATAAGGCTATTTCATAAAGATACTTATAGAAAATCTAAGATTTGATAAATTCAGATCTTGGATTTTCATTTTTTTTGTCTCTACTTTCTTAAAGCACTCACTTTTGGAATTTTTAAACTTCCATTTAACTTGTGAGTGATATGGCTCCACAATGATTTATAGTTTACTTTAACTCCATAAACTTCTTCTATCCATTGTTGAGCGTCCCAAAATCCATTAAATGAATTCTCTGGATCATGAAGCCTCTTTTTTAAACCTTCATAAATTTCCTCTGTAATAATTGAATAAGGACGATTACGTGTATCTTTCTTTAAAAAATCAACAATACCTTCTAAACGATACTTATTTAGCCATCTGCGTAAAGTAGTAACGCTTATTTCCAATTCTAAAGCTAATTCTTCTAAACGAAGGTATTTGTTTTTCTTAAATAATAGTAAGCAATCTAATCGCTTCGA
>CALLUJ010000144.1 GCA_938011245.1 uncultured Aquimarina sp.
TAATATCTGCTAAATATTCTAAACAATCTAAATCCGTCTTAAATTTATCCGTGAAGTCTAAGATGTTTTCTCCTTTAAATAATTCCATAGAAGACTAATTTAATGATTATAATACAAGTATCTAAGTAAACACCTCTAAAAGTTTAAATCACTTCAATAAATAAACTACTATGGACTTGAAGTCCATAATTTTCGTTATGACTGAAAGTCATTCTAATATAAAAATTGAACTATTATTATTCGGTGTGCGATAATCCTCTAAATACTTATTAAGAAAGTCTTATACCTGAATGATATTTCTTATTAAAATGGAACGTATTTTTATTTCAAATTAAATTATCATTTGTCCATTCTATATGAGTTGTAGTGTATTCTTTCTCATTAAATTTATGATTTTCCTCTTTTATTACGTGTTCTTTGAAAGAAAATCTAAAATTGTAAAATCACAATCCCATACAAAAGGATTGCTATATTATATCCACTAAAATTTAAGTCTAAAATTAAAAAGTCGGAATGATTAGTTTCGTTAAAAAAAGAAGGTTTAGTTTCCTTAATTACAGGATTTGTTGTTTTCCAACTTTGGTCAACACTTTGTTTTAAATCGGTCAAATTTTTTGTTTGTCCGTTACAATTAGACAAAAACAAAATAAAATGTTGCACAACTTTAAATAGATGACATTTAGAGCAGAAAATAAATGATTATTTTTGGTTAAGTACTAAGCCAAATTTTTGCATTTTGATTTATCTTTTTCATCATAAAGCCAAATCAAAAAATTTGGCGACACAGCAAACAAACACAGCCTTTTCGAACGGGTTTAAACCGCCCTATTTACTATATATAGTGTTGTCGTTAGTTTTTTACATTTAGCTTTTAAATTCAGAAATCAAATTCTCTATTTGTGATATTACTTTTTTATCAAGGTTGATTACATTTTCATCATTCTTTTTTGTCTATTAACTTTGATAGCTTTATTCTTATGTCTTTTAATTTATACATTTTACCTTCTATAGGAGACCAAACTACCTACGTACTCCATAACCTAAATGAGATGCCAGGTCTTCTTGTGTGGAAAAGGTATTTAATTTTATATGAAGTAACGATTGTATTCCAAGTACATTTTTCTTGTTTTGTTCTTTGCGTAGTAAAGATTGTAAATCTTCTTTTATATCTATTTCTCTATGTCGACACCCATAGATTAAATACACGAAAAAAATAACCGTAAATTGTATAAGAACTTTTTTATAAGCTAAAAGCGAGATGCGCTAAAGTACATATTTTTAATTATTTATGAGATTCGTAAAAATAACGAATGATTTTTGCCAGTAAAAAGTTGATTTGAAATTTTTACTTTAAAATGAGTGTGTAATTTACCTTTTATAGCAGATAAAAGAAGTAATTCTTGAAAGCTTAAAAAATAAACTACATTAATGATTTTTAAAATAGATTTAAAAATCATTAATAGTTACATCTCTATAATCAAATAATCCTTTAGATTTTATAATTTCAGGAATACCTTCGGGAAGGTATTTTTCCCAACCAATTTCTCGGTCTTTAATTTTTTCTAAAACTTCTCTAGATAGAATAGTTAAAATTTCAGGATTATAGTTTTCAATATCTTTTACTTTGCCATTGTGTTTAAAGAATTTATAAAGCTCTTTAACTCTAGGGTGTACTTCTAAATTATGGCTATTAATAACTTCGTTTTTATTGTCTTTTAGTGGGTATAGATAAACTTTTAACTCTTTAAAGAATAATTTTCCAAATGCTTCTAAAATACCTCCACTAAGGTGGCGGTAATACTTTTCATTAAAAATTTCGATAAGATTACTAACACCCATAGCTAGAGCCATCTGTGCTTCTCGTGTGTATCTAGAGAAATACTCTACTAGTTTGTAATACTCTTTAAAATTAGAAATGAGTACTGTTTGCCCAAGATTACAGAGTAATCTAGCGCGATCTAAGAAGTCTTTTTCGTCTATTTCACCTTCGGCCATTAAATTGGAAAGTGTAATTTCAAAAATTACCTGAATTTTATCTGGATTTACATTTTTTTCCTTTTTAAACATCTCAATAGATTTTTCTAAGATGTCCATATTTACTTTAGTTACGGGTCTAAAACTACCACGAAGTGCTAATATATTTTTTTTGTATAAAATTCTAGCAGGCAAAATGTTTTTACCATCAGGGCCAAACATAATGGCTTCCGTCATTCCATTTTTTACTAGTTGAAGACTCATTAATCGGTTGTCTACACCTTTAAAAACAGGTCCAGAAAAGTTAATAGTATCTATTTCTAGTTTGTCTTTATCAATATGGTCGTATAAATACTTTAAAAGTTTTTTTGGATTATCATGCTTATAATAGGCACCATAAATTAAGTTAACACCTAAAATACCTAAGGTGTGTTGTTGGTGTCTAGCATCGTTTTCATGAAAACGTACGTGTAACGAAATTTCGTTATATTCAGTTTGGTTAGGATCGGTTTGATACCTTATTCCTACCCAACCATGTCCTTTGTATTTTTTAGCAAAATCTATAGTAGCTACCGTATTAGCATAACTAAAGAATAGTTTTTTAGGGTTTTTTTCTCTAGAAATGCGTTGTTCCATATGTTGCATTTCTTTTTCCAACATGGTATGTAAACGCAATTCGGTAACATACCGACCATCTTTTTCTACTCCATAAATAGCGTCACTAAAATCCTTATCGTAAGCACTCATTGCTTTTGCAATGGTTCCAGAAGCACCACCTGCTCTAAAAAAATTACGAACAGTTTCTTGTCCGGCACCTATTTCATTAAATGTTCCGTATATGTTTTTATTCAAATTAATACGTAAACATTTACTTTTTATAGAGGGGATAGGGTCAAATTCATGATCGCCAACAATAGTAATAGACATATGTGTATAGTTCTAAATATTTATCGTAAAGTTACTAATAGAATAAAGTATTATAAAACGGTTTATTAAATTTTATGTAATTAATTTTTTAGAACGTAATATTAATGCAAAATGTGTTAATTTGTAAAAAAAGAAATCATTGAAATTAACTTTTTTAGGTACTGGTACATCTCAAGGCGTTCCCATTATAGGGAGTAGCCATCCTGTATGTTTAAGTAATAATCCTAAAGACAAGCGTTTGCGTAGTTCTTGTATGCTTTCATGGGGAAATAATATTAATTATGTTATAGATGTAGGCCCAGATTTTAGGCAACAGATGTTAAGACATAATGTAAATAATTTAGAAGGTATTCTAATAACCCACGAGCATACCGATCATGTTATTGGCTTAGACGATATTCGTCCTTTTTTTTATAGAGAAAAAAAAGATATAAATTTGTTTGCAGAACAAAGTGTTTTTGACGCTTTGCAAAAGAGATTTCATTATATTTTTGATATAGATAACAAATATCCTGGAGCTCCTAATGTGGCACTAAATGCTATAGATTATAAAGAGTCTTTTTCTATAAAGGAAAGAGAAGTACAACCAATTCGTTTAATTCACGGAACACTACCTATTTTGGGTTTTAAAATAGAAAACACGGTTTATTGCACAGATGTGAAGACTGTACCAAAAGAATCCTTAAAATACTTTAAACAATTGGATGTTCTTGTAATTAATGCTCTAAGAGAGGAGGAGCACTTTTCACATTTTACGTTACAGGAAGCTTTAGATTTTATTACTTTGGTAAAACCTAAAAAAGCCTACCTAACACATATTAGTCATTTGCTAGGGTTTCATGAAGAAGTAGAAAAAAAACTTCCCGCAAACGTGTATTTAGCATACGACGGTTTAGTGTTAGATTTATAAAGTTATAAGGATGAAAAATACTAAAATATTTATTTATTTATTTGCCTTAGCATTATTGTATATCGTTTTTCAACAAGTTAATGCAGGAAAAAAAATAAAAAGAGACGCTCAAAAAATAGAAGAGCTTCGAGGAAAATTAGAAAAAGCAGGTAAGGTTAAGGATTCCTTAGAAAATGAAACTATAGAGCTTAGTTATTTTGATTTACGATATGATGATTATGGAAGCGAATATATAGAAGACTTAGGCTTTTCGATAGAAGCAGTAGAATCTTTAATTTTAGATACTTTATTAGAAGCTAACACCGTAGAGAAAGATAATCCATTTGTTCCTTTAGTAGGTATGCAAGGAACTACTAAAATAGATAGAGTAAAGTTACTAAATCATAAATGGGCTATAGCCGATTTTACCGACGGGACTTATTGGGGACAAGTATTATATTTATATGAGCTTGATAAAAACAAAATATTGAAATTAGATGTTATATCGTCTCATATTTATCCAAAGGTAAAGTAACACGTTTTTAATTATATTATTAAAAGGTATGAAATAACAGCGTTTTATAACTAAAGGTAAGTTTGTTATATTTAACAGAACTGTAATTAAACGATGTTGTAAAGAAGTGCTATATAATAATATTAATGTTCTACTAATTTTAGTATAGTATTGTTATACTAAAAATACAGTTTACAATAGTAATTAAATAGATTGTAAGCATAATAGGTTTTCTACTTCATATTTTGGGTTTAAGTTTTAAAATTACAACATGAAAAAATTGGCATTGCATTGGCAAATTTTAATAGGAATGATATTAGGAGTGTTGTTTGGTTATATAATGACTCTTATTACTGGAGGTGTAGACTTGGTAAATAATTGGATAAAACCAGTTGGAACCATTTTTATTAACCTATTAAAGCTAATAGCTGTTCCTTTGATAATTGCTTCTTTAATTAAGGGAATTTCAGACCTAAAGGATATTTCTAAATTTAAGAGTATTGGAGGCAGAACAATATTAATTTACATAACAACTACTATAGTAGCTATTGTGATAGGGCTAACCTTGGTAAATGTTTTTCAACCAGGCGAAGGTATTACGCAACAAACAATAGATAAGTTAACAGAAACGTATGCAGGTAATGCTAAAATAGCCGAGCGTATTTCTGAAGCATCTAGGCAAAAAAGTGTGGGACCACTCCAATTTCTGGTGGATATGGTACCTCAAAATGCAATTAGCGCAATGTCTAATAATAAAATGATGCTACAAGTAATTTTCTTTTCTATTTTCTTAGGAATTTGTATGTTATTGGTTCCAGAAAAAGAAAGCAAACCTCTTAAAAAGTTTTTTGATAGTTTAAATAGTGTTGTTTTAAAAATGGTAGACGTTATTATGCTTATGGCACCCCTTGCTGTGTTTACATTATTAGCCAATGTTATTGCTAGTGCAGACGACCCAGATATATTACTAGCTTTATTAAAATACGCTTCAGTAGTAGTTTTAGGATTGTTGTTAATGGTTGTAGTATATTGTATAATGTTAAGTTTGTATGTTAAAAAATCACCTTTCTGGTTTTTAAAACAAATTAGTCCAGCTCAATTGCTAGCCTTTTCTACTAGTTCCAGTGCAGCTACCTTACCAGTAACCATGGAACGTGTAGAAGAACACGTAGGCGTAGATAAAGAAGTATCTAGTTTTGTATTACCTGTAGGAGCTACTATTAATATGGATGGGACCAGTTTATACCAAGCAGTAGCAGCAGTATTTATTATGCAAGTTTTATGGCCAGAGGGTTTAACGTTTTCAAACCAAATTAATATTGTTCTTACAGCATTATTAGCCTCTATAGGTTCGGCAGCAGTTCCGGGAGCAGGTATGGTAATGTTGGTAATTGTATTGGAAGCAGTAGGTTTTCCATCCGAAAGATTAGCTATTGGTTTAGCACTCATTTTTGCTATAGATCGTCCCTTAGATATGTTACGAACTACTATTAACGTAACAGGAGATGCTACTGTGGCAACTATAGTAGCTAAAAGTGTTGGGAAGTTGAATAAACCTGTAACAAAAAACAGGGATAATGAGTTGTAGGATATTATAATATTATCGAGGTTTGTAGTTATAAAAAGAAACTATGAAAGAATTAACTTCAGTGTTGATATATAATAATACATTATTGCAATGGTTAATAGCATTGGCTTTTTTTGTAGGTGGATTTATTGTTGCAAAATTAGTTTTTATAATCTTAAAAAAGATAGTAAGAGGAGTTGTAGCAAAGTCTAATTCTAATTTGGACGATATTGTGTTCAATTCACTTCACAGACCTTTAATTATAGGTATTGTTTTTTTTGGCTTTTATTTAGGAATAAATCAATTAACAATAAGTGAAAGTTTCGAAGAGTGGAATAATAAACTATACCATGTAATTGCCATATTAGCCATTACATGGTTTATTGTAAGACTTATAAAAGCTATTATAGACGAATATATAAAATCGCTGGTCTTAAAATCAGATTCTACTTTCGACGATCAGTTAATGCCAGTAGTTAAGCAGTTAATTTTTATAGCGCTTTGGTCTATGGGAATTATTATTGCACTTAATCAAGCAGGTTATAATGTAAGTGCTTTAGTAGCTGGTTTAGGAATTGGAGGCTTAGCCTTTGCACTAGCAGCTAAAGATTATATTGAAAATATTTTTGGAGGAATTTCGGTATTTACAGATAAACCTTTTATGGTAAAAGATCGCATACGAATTGATGGTTTTGATGGTACTGTAGAAGAAATAGGAATTAGACGTTCGCGTATTAGAACATTAAGTGGTACGTTAGTAACAATCCCTAATGCTAAATTTATTCATAATAGTGTAGAAAATATAGCACTAGAACGTACTAGAAAAATTGTTTTACAACTTGGCTTAACGTACGATACATCTGCAGTAAAAATGGAAGAAGGAATGCAAATTCTTAAGGATATTATAATGGATAATCAAAAGCTTGTGACGGACGAGCCGGTTGTGTTTTTTAGTGCTTTTGGAGATTTTTCTTTAGGAATTACTTTTATTTACTATATCCGAAAAGAAGCAGATATTGCGACGACTCAAAGTGTAATAAATTTAGAAATTTTAAAACGTTTTGAAACCGTAGGCTTAGAATTTGCTTTCCCTACACAAACCGTTCATATGGTAAAGGAAAATTAAAAGAGTTTTATGGTCGCGTTGTATAGAAGTATTAAAAAAGTTAACAGCAAAAGCTTAGTCTTCCAAAAACAAACTTTTTAATTCTTTATTAGGAATCATACAATTTTCTTTTTTTCCAAACCAGCGGTAACGATTACGAGCTATAAAATCGTAAATAATATCTCTAAATTTTTCTGGAAGAATAAGAAAAACACTAAATAATCGATATAAACCACCAAGTTGTTTAGCAATAAGAAGCGCAGCAGTAGACTTAACATAATAGGCTACATTCGGATTTATTAAAATAATGGAGTCGGTAGTTTTAGGATTAATGCCTTTTTCTGCTAGTACTTTTTTACCAAACTTACTTTGTAATGAAGCATATCTAAAAACACGATTGGAGTCATTTTTTATAATAAACTGAATGGCTCCATCACAGAGATTACAAACTCCATCAAACAAAATTAATTTTGTGTTTTTAGGTAACGACTCAATTGTATTCAAGGCTTAATAATTTTAGAGTAAATATACAAACAACCCATACGGTTTATTCTAATCCCAACTCCTTTCTGAAAGTCTCATCTTTCTTTCTATTTAATCCCCAGTAGGCTAAATTTTTAGTAGTTATCCTAGTTGCTGTAGTGGTAGGTTCATTTTCAATAGTTTCGGACCAAGATTCTATAATAAATGGAAATTTAGGTTGAAAATTTATTTTTAGAGTACGCTTTAAGTCGGGAATTGTAAGTATATAACTGTTGAGGTTCCCTTTTTTTAATACTGCAGTAGCCTTATAACTTTTTATAGGCACATGTTTTAATCTAATAAATTCTAATGCTGGTATTATTTTAAAATTACCAGTAGGCAGCTCACTAATTCCTCCTAGGCGAATCAAATTCCATAATTCGTTTTCGGTAAACTGTTTATCTAAATTTATTTTTAAATCTCCTTCGGAGGCAAAATAGGAATAGGATTGTATCTCAAATTGCGCTTTATTATTTAATTGAATAAATGTTTGTCCACACCATTCCTGTATGCTAGCAGAAGCTTTAAGAGGAAAGGAAGAAGTGTTTACAGGAGAAAACACACTTTGCATAATACTATATGGGTAAACCCCAGTATTAAACTTTTTAATACTATTTAATTTTAATATAGGAATATTATCTTTTTTAGCATTATCGGCCTTTACTTGTTCTTTTTTTAAAAAGTTTTCTGTTACGTAAATTAGGGAAGCATGTCCATTACGCAATTCGCCATAGCGATTTTGAGAAAGTGTATAAGTAGATATTTCTGCGGTACCATTATACCAATACTTTTTAAATTCAGAAGAAATGTTTCTACCTAAATTTGTAGTAGTAACCTTGTTTTGACAACTTGTAGCAAGGTGATTTAAGAGTATTAAAACAATTGATATATAAAAGGAAAATTTCATATTCTTACTTTTTATAAAAGTACAATACAAAAGGCATTAAATCCTATTATTAAATTTTAAGATTTACTTAAACGTTTTCGTTTTTCAATATATTATATTGTGCCAAATAATATTCATTAAGTGTTAGTTGTAAAATAGGTTTATGAAATATATTAAAATAATAATAACTTTTTTAGTGGTATTAATTACAGGTTTTACGATGCTAAACCCAATGGATAATTATATTTCGAAATTACGTTCCGACGAATTAAATCGTTATCCAGAAAAAACTTATATCCATACGGATAAACCATTCTATACGACAAAAGATACCATTTGGTTTAAAAGTTATTTAGTAAACGGAATTTCCCATTTACAAACAGAAAAAAGCAATGTAGTATATGTAGAATTTATAAGTCCAAAAGATAGTATTCTTTATAAAGAAAAATTTTACGTTCCTAACGAAGCTTTTGGTTCGGCAGGAGAAATTCCTATAGACCCTGCTTGGGAATCTGGAACCTATCAATTAAGATCCTATACTAATTACATGAGGAACATTAGCGAAAAATATTTTTTTAGAAAAGCGATTTCTATCCAAAAAAATGAAAAAAAGTTAGAGGTGGTAACTTTTATTGATAAAGATAAATTAAAAGTAGAACCAGTAAAGGAAGTAGAGGTAGAAGCACAAAAAATATTAGACGATATAACAGTAAAACTATACCCAGAAGGAGGAACTATTTTAGCAAATCAAGAAAATAAATTTGGTATTAAAGCAACAGATAAAAAAGGAAAAGGGGTAAAAATAATAGGGAATATTAAAGAGACCAATAGCAAGACAATTATAAAAGCATTTAGGACTTTTGATTTTGGACTAGGGAATGTTTCTTTTATACTTAAAGAAGGCGTACAGTATGAAGCAGAAATAGAATTAAATGGAAAAACTAAAGTATTTAACATTGAACAAGCCTCTTCTAAGGGTGTACAATTAAGTATTACAAATTCAAAAGAAAAACTTATCCTTAAAGCAACTACAAATACTTCCAACCTTAAAAATTATTTTATTATAGGACACTTACGTGGAAAACTATTTTTTAATAAAGAAATTAGTACATCAGAAAATAGTATTAATTATAGTTTAATTACAAGTGAATTACCAAGCGGAATAGTACATTTTACATTATTCGATCCTTTGGGAAAACCTAAAGCAGAACGCTTAGTTTTTATAGACAATCCTCAAAAAACTAGTGAAGCCAAAATTATTCTTAGTAAAACAAAGTTTAAGAAAAGAGAAAAAGTAGATTATAATGTGGAGGTATTTGGAGCTAAAAAAACAAGTAAAAGTGCAAGTCTTTCAATGTCAGTAACCCAAAAAAATTTAGTGCCTTTATCAACCAAAGAAAACATAAAAAGTTGGATGCTACTTAATTCAGATTTAAGAGGTGAAATTCCAAATGCAGCATTTTTCTTTGACCCATCAAAATCAATAAACGAACGTAAATACTTGTTAGAATCGTTAATGCTTACCCATGGTTGGAGGCGTTTTATGTGGGAAAAATTGGCTAAAAAGAAATTTAAGGACTTAACTTTTAAGCCAGAAAAAGGAATTTCTATACGAGGAAAAAGTTTAGCTTCTGATCCCGAACTAATAAATAAACAAGCAGAAACTACATTACTCCTTTCTGCTGCGGGTAACACTTATGTAGATAAACAAAAGACTAAGGTTAATAACGAGTTTATTTTTAATGTGCTTCTTTTTGCAAAAAATATTGAAGGGATGTTACAGGCAAAAGCGCTTGGTGTTAAAAAGAAAAAGGAAAGAAACCTAAAAATAGTATTGGATGAAGAACTTAGTAGTCCCAAAATAGCACCACTTACTAAAATTGAATCTGAAAAAGAAGGCTTATACTTTGAAAAATACAAAAAAGTAAATGAATATATAGATCAAGTAAACTTCACATTTAATGGAACAAATTTATTAGACGAAGTATTGTTAACAGGAAAGAAAGCTGTAGAGGAAGAAGAAAAAATTATTAGACAAATAGTGGATGATTTAGCACCAGTTCCTTATGTTCCAAGAAATAGATTTTCTGGAGAAGATATAGCAAGATTTGAAGGCTTAACGGTTTTTGAAGTAATATCGGGAACACCAGGAGTAAAAACTTTACTTCAATTACAAGCAGAAGGAGGACAAACACCTTCTAATATAGGTACTAGAGATAATTTGTTTTTGCTAAATGGAAACGAAATAGGTGGTTTAGATTTAACCTCTGTACCTGTAGAAAATATAGCAATAATAGATATCATAAAAGGCAACGATGCGGCATTATATAGAGCTAATGTGGTAATAGCAGTATATTTGAAACAAGGGGTTAATCCAGCCTTACAAGATGAAGATACGAATACTTCGGGAGGATTAAAATTTACAGTTACTCCATTTTATAGAGCAAGACGCTTTTATAGTAAATCGTATTTAACAGAATCTGAAAAAAGCAACTTTTTGCCAGATTACCGGACTACGTTACATTGGAATCCAAGTTTAAATGTGTCCAAAAATAAAAAATTAAAACAAGCGTTTTATACAGGAGATCAAACTGGAATATTTCAATTTGAATTAGAAGGAGTCACAGAAGAAGGACAATTAATATATACAACTAAAGAAATAGAAGTGGTAGAGTAATAAGAGCTAAAAACAAAGTAAGGTATGTGGAGGAAGATATCCTATTTTGTTTTGTATTTTTGCCTTAAACACGTACTAATGCTTCAAAATAATACAACTAAACATCATGGAATGCGCCGAAATTTGGTAACCGAATTAAAGAATAAGGGCATTACAGATACTTTAGTTTTAGAAGCAATAGGCAAAATACCAAGACATCTTTTTCTAGATTCGTCATTCGAGAGTCATGCCTATCAAAATAAAGCATTTCCTATTGGTGCAGATCAAACCATATCACATCCCTATACAGTAGCGTTTCAAAGTAGTTTGTTACAGGTAAAACCAGGCGATAAGGTATTAGAAATAGGTACAGGAAGTGGTTACCAAACTGCGGTTTTGTGTGAGTTAAAAGCATTGGTGTTTAGTATAGAAAGACAAAACGAATTGTTTAAAGCAACAAAAAAATTATTACCAAAGCTTAATTATTATCCAAAAGAGTTGATTTTTGGGGACGGATACAAGGGATTACTTTCTAAAGCACCATTTGATAGTATTGTTGTGACTGCAGGAGCTCCTTTTGTACCTAAAGATTTATTGGCTCAGTTAAAAATAGGAGGAAGGTTGGTTATACCTGTAGGTAAAGACCCTCAAATAATGCACCTATATGTACGTACAAATTCTAAAAAGTTTTCAAAACAAGAATTTGGGGAATTTAGGTTTGTACCTTTATTAGAAGATAAAAATTAAAAACGAGAGTATAATTTAATATGACTATCCGTTTTTGGTCTTTTCTGTTTTAAGTCTTAAATTAGATTAAAAATTCTATATGACTTTATCTGATTTCCACAAACAATTTCCAGATGAAAAATCTTGTATCGATTACTTTAAAGCACAACGATTAT
>CALLUJ010000145.1 GCA_938011245.1 uncultured Aquimarina sp.
GAAAATATTGAACTCTTAAAAAATTGGTTACATCAAATGGTTTGTGAGATGGATACTAATTTGATTAAATCTATTGTAAGCAATCATCATTATATCGATTTATTCAATAAAATCATATTACAATAGAAATGGTATTACACCTACGGTCTATTTCAAAAATAAACATTTCTCTATGTTTTTCAATTTAACCATAGCGGTGCTATTCTAAAATTGAAAAAGCACTTGATTTTTATTATGCATCATAACTTTATAATAAGGTTTTAATACACAATTTAGGTTAAATTTATCTATTCCCTTTCTTCTATTACAATCTTCTATTGATTTAAAAGACTAAAAAATGTACTTTGCTAAACGAAGAAACGTAGTATGAAGAGAAAAAAAAGAATTTTAATTTTTGGAGGAAGTGGTTTTTTAGGGAACGCTTTATATAAAGAACTAAATTCTTATTATAACACTTTTGGTACACATAACACAAAAAGTACTTCTTTTGAAAAGAATCAAAAATTTTACGCCTTTAATTATGAAACTGAGCCTGTAGATATCCTTTTAGATACCTTAAAACCCGATATTATAATTTCGGCAGTAAGGGGGAATTTCAATTCTCAAGTCGTTTTTCATTTTGAAATTATTAACTGGATACGCAATAATTCTGCCAAATTGATTTTTTTAAGTAGTGCCAATGTGTTTGATAGCTTTACTAATTACCCATCTTATGAATACGACAAAACATTTAGTGAAAGCCCTTATGGCAGATTCAAAATAAAAATTGAAAATGCTTTACTCCGATTACCTACTTCTAAATACGTAATAGCACGTATTCCTATGATTTATGGTTACAATTCGGAACGTGTTCAGAAACTAAAACAATTACATTATCTTAAAACACCTATAGAAGTTTTTCCTAATGTGGTTATTAACGCAACTACCCTTTCCAAATTTACCCAGCAGATACATTACATCATCAATCGAAACAAGAAAGGCGTTTTTCATTTAGGCAGTACCGATTTAGTACATCATTTTGATTTAATTTTAGATATTTGTAAAAAACTAAATTTAAATAATCCACTCTTTAAACAAGTCTACAATACTAATGAAGATCGATATTTAGCCGTACTTCCTAAAGACAATTTGTTACCCAAAAATTTACAAATTACCATTGACGATGTTGTGGAAGGAAGTCTTAAAACTTAATATCAAAGTTAATTTATTAGTTACTTTTACAGATCCTTGTTATCAATATAGTCAGTTTCTATTAAGTCAATTAATTGATTGGAAATACTAGCACCGATCGCTTCATGAGCTTTTGGATTCCAGTGTCCTAGTTGGTTCGTTACGTTCCATTTATTATAGATTGTACCTGATTCTTCAAGAAGTTTAAACGTTGGCTCTAGTTCCCAGTATTTTAAATTTTTAGAGAGACATAAGTTTTTAAATTTATTAGGCAATTTAAAATTATCTCTATTAATTATTATTGTGCTTGAATCTAGAGAGTTAATGATTTTAGCTGTTATAGGATCATGCTCATAATTACCTGTATCACTATCTATATGAGAAGATGATTTTTGAAAAAATTTACCAAAAATTATAGGAAGAGTTTCTTTTTTTTTGAATTTTCTACGACAAGAATTTAAAATATTAGCAAATGCTAATTTTTGAGTCATGAATTTGGTTTTTTGATATACACGTAGATCTTTAGTCTTAACGTTAATAGATGTTTTTAAACTATCCTTTTCAATGGTTGTTATAGGAAGTAATGGAGGAAAGGAATAATCACAATTTAAATCGGCATTAGAAATAAAATAAAGAACATAATCAGGGTTAAATTTATCAATAAACAATCTTTGATAAGCAAACATATGACCTATATTAAAACTACTTCTACCAAAATTTAAAACTTCTATTTTTATATTTTTTTTCTCAAATTTCTTGTTAAGTCGTTCTTCAATTAAATAACCGAAATGATGCCTTTCAAAAACTTGTAAAGCTTCCACATGGGAATCTCCAACTAATGCTATACGAACAGTATTTTCTCTCTTTTCTCTAGGTACATCTTTACCTATAAATCTTGACACATTGGTGGATGTAATACAAAAACCTTCATTAAAATAAACAAAAGTATTTGCTTTTGCTAACCCTTTTCCAATATCATCGTAATATTCTGCAAACGAAACCTCAGAAATTTTGGCATTTCTTATAAACAGCTCAGAAATTACTATAATAAAAACAAAAGATATAATAAATAAAAATAGTTGCTTTATAGTATTCATTTTATCTTAAAATTGAAAATAAACAAATGGCGCAGGATTTGCTTGAAACATATATACTAGTGTAACTAGCAAGAGAGCAGATAAAACACCTATAATAGTTACTCTAGATTTTAATTTTAAAATTCCAGTGTGTCCAAATTTGGCTTCTATTAAATCCATAAAAAAAGTAACCAGTAAATATGTAACTCCTATTTTGATAAATTCTATCGCATATTCACTATTTTCCCAATACCAAAATTTACTAAATATAATTTTAGTGGATGCTAAGGTTTGAGATCTAAAAAACAACCATGTAAATGTTACCAATATAAAAGTAAAAATAGTACTTATAATGGCTAAAAATCTTGAAAATTTTAGCTGTATTATTTTTTTTTGAATTAACATTTTATGAACTACAAGATAAAAACCATGCATTCCTCCCCAAAACACAAAATTCCAGCTTGCACCATGCCATAAGCCACCTAAAAGCATAGTAATCATTAAATTGATATATGTTTGATTCTTTTTTCTATTCCCTCCTAAGGGAATATATAAATAATCTTTCAGGAAGGAAGACAGCGAAATATGCCATCTTCTCCAAAACTCTGTAATGTTTCTTGAAAGATAAGGTTGTTCAAAATTCTTGTTCAATTCAACACCTAAAAGCTTTGATGTCCCTCTTGCTATATGACTGTACCCAGAAAAGTCTGCATAAATTTGAATAGAAAATAAGACAATAGCAAAAACAATTTCTGTGGATTTATACAATGGTAAATCGTCAAAAATATGATCTACATATCTCCCTGCAGTATCACCAATCATTACTTTTCTAAATAATCCAATTACAATAAGTACAACACCTTGTTCTATTTGTAAATATGTTGGTTTTAGTTTTTTAGATAATTGAGGGAGTAGCGATTTAGCTCGTTCAATTGGTCCAGCCACTAATTGAGGAAAAAATGATACAAAGAGCGCAAAGTCAACAAAATTTGAAGTTGGTATTAGCTTTTTGCGATAGATATCATTAGTATATGTAAGTGTTTGGAATGTATAAAAGGATATTCCAACTGGTAAAATCAAATTTAAGTGTAAAAAGTCTAAATTTTTATTAAAATTATTCAGAACATGTTGAAAGCTATCTACAAAAAAGTTCAAATACTTAAAAGTAGCAAGAATTCCAAGGTTTGTAAAAACACTAAAAATTAAAAGTCGTTTTTGCTTTTTTTCATCATTGGATGCATGAATTTTTAAGCCAACGTAATAATCTATAATTGTTGATAACATCAAGAGCAAACAAAATCTCCAATCCCAATAGCCGTAAAAAAAATAGCTTACAAAAAGAAGAAATAAGTTTTTACTTTTTTTATTGGGAAGCACATAAAAAACAGGAAGTATAAGCGCTAAAAAAACGAAAAATATAAATGAGTTAAAGAGCATCTTAATTTAAAAATATACTTTGCTGAATATTGCTCATACTATCCGTTTTTTTTATACTTAATTGTATTATGTCCCACTAAATCAAAACTATTTGACTTTCCATTTTTGGGTTGATTTATTTATTCAAATATAGTTAAAAACTGTTTTGAATAATTTTATGCTTTTAAAAGCTATTCGTCCTACATCTCTTATCGGTTTCATTTAGGATATATAAAAGCTTAATTTAGATCAACCTATCTTTAAACAAGTATACGACACCAACGAAAATCGATATTTAGCCGTACTTCCTAAAGACAATTTGTTACCCAAAAATTTACAAATTACCATTGACGATGTTGTGGAAGGAAGTCTTAAAACTTAATAAAAAACCACCACTTTAAGAAGTGATGGTTTAATAATAATTAATAAGAGCTTTAAGTTTTATTAATTACCAGTTACAATGGTTTTATAAGTGGTACTAAAAAGCCCTGCTTTAACTTGATGATCTACAGTGGCTACTTTGGTTATTTTTCCATTTTTCGCTGCCTTTTCAATACTTACATCTATTGGTTTAAGAGCAATTCCAAAAAAAACGGTTTGCTCTGCCACACCTTCTTTTTCTGCTTTATTACCAGTAGCTAATCCCGGATAAGTTACACTACATGACGCTAATAAAGCTCCTATAAAACCTAAATACAATACTTTTTTCATAATTCTTTTATTTAGCAGTTACAATTAGTTGTTTCTTTTTAAAGATGTAGTAATTAGTTACTTTTTCATCTACAGTTGCGATAGCTGTTTTAATTTTTCCATTATTAGCTGCTTCTTTTACACCATAGTTTTTATTAAATTCTATTCCTAAAAAAGAAGTAGTTTCTGATATACCTCTTGCCGTTCCTAACTCTGCTCTAGAAGCTGTTATCGGTGCTATTACAGTACAAGATGTCAAAGACAAAGTAGCTAGAGTAGCTATTATATATATTTTTTTCATAGTCTATGTTTTATTCTCCGTAAACTTTAGTTTGTGCAAACGGAATGATAAATACTTTTGTTACCACTTCTGTAGCACCGATGGTTTTAATGTTTCCCTTTTTTGCTGCTGTTTTTATGGAGTTATCACCTCCAAAAATGCTGGCACTCGCTTTTCCTTTTTTTGTTCCGATAGGCTGACCTGTTAATTGTATTGATCTTGATACAGTACAAGATGCCAACAAACCAGTAGCACACACAAACATTAAAATTTTTTTCATTTAAATTTATGTTAGTTAATTAATTTTGCCGCAAGATAAAAATCCTCAACTAATAATTTAACTTTTCCCTCAAGTATTTTTAATAAAATAAATCATAGAAACATTATAATCAGAACACTACCTTAAATACTTTTTATCCATCCAAAAAGTTCCAAACGGAATTATAGAACAAAGCAAAATTATTACTGTATCCTTAACACTCCACTTCTGTTCTGGTTGTAATAAAAATACTATTACTACATACCCAATAAAAAGCACGCCATGTATTATGCCAATTACCTTATTTGCTTCTGGATAATTGAATATATATTTTAAAGGCATTGTAACAAATAAAATTAAAAGGAAAGAAACACCTTCTAAAAAACTTAATTTTCTAAAAAAATTTAACATGAGACTCTTTATATTAGTTAACTTCAAATTTCATTAAAAAAACCTATTAAAACTAGTAATTGTTAATAGATATTTGGTTTGCTCCTCTAAAATAGTTGCAAAAAAAATGGCTTATCGTTATGTTTGTGAAAATTAAAACAAGTTAAAAATGGGTAGAGCTTTTGAATTTCGTAAAGCACGAAAAATGAAACGTTGGTCTGCTATGGCTAAAACTTTTACACGTATTGGTAAAGATATTGTTATGGCAGTAAAAGAAGGTGGTCCAGACCCCGCTTCTAACTCTCGTTTACGTGCTGTAATACAAAATGCCAAAGCTGCTAATATGCCAAAGGACAATGTAGAAAGAGCCATAAAAAAAGCCTCTGATAAAGACCAAGGCGATTACAAAGAAGTTCTTTTTGAAGGCTATGCACCTCATGGAATTGCAATTTTAATAGAAACTGCTACCGATAATAATAACCGAACAGTAGCTAATGTACGATCGCATTTTAATAAATGTAATGGAAATTTAGGAACTTCTGGATCGGTTGAATTTATGTTTGACCATACTTGCAATTTCCGAATTAATGGAGACGGTTTAGATTTAGAAGAAATGGAATTAGAATTTATTGATTTTGGCGTAGAAGAGATTTTTAAAGATGAAGATGGTGTTCTAATATATGCTCCTTTCGAAAGTTTTGGTGCCATTCAAAAAGAATTAGAAAGCAGAAATATAGAAATTCTTTCCTCTGGTTTCGAACGTATTCCACAAGTAACTAAAGAACTTGGCGATAAAGAATTGGCAGATGTAGAGAAATTATTAGAAAAACTCGAAGAAGACGATGATGTACAAAACGTATATCATTCAATGGTAGAAGCCAGCTAAATTTAAATTTACTCACTATTTCAAATATCTAATTTCAGAATTGTATTTTTACATTAATTAAACCAAATCTTTCTAAATGGGTAAAATCATAGCAATTGCAAATCAAAAAGGAGGCGTTGGAAAAACCACTACTTCTGTAAATTTAGCAGCATCCCTTGGGGTGTTAGAAAAAAAAGTATTGCTTATTGATGCCGACCCGCAAGCTAATGCTACTTCTGGACTAGGTATAGATGTAGAAAACGTAGATCTAGGAACTTACCAAATTTTAGAGCATACTGCCGCTGCAAAAGATACTATTGTAAAAACTTCCGCTCCTAATGTAAATTTAATTCCTGCACATATAGATCTTGTAGCAATCGAAATAGAATTAGTTGATAAAGAAAAAAGGGAGTATATGCTAAAAAAAGCATTAGAACCCATAATTAATAATTATGATTTTATTCTTATAGATTGCGCCCCTTCTCTAGGTTTATTAACTCTTAATGCTTTAACTGCTGCTCACTCTGTAGTTATTCCCATTCAGTGCGAATATTTTGCCTTGGAAGGATTAGGAAAACTATTAAACACTATTAAAAGTGTTCAAAAAATACATAACGCCGAATTAGACATTGAAGGATTACTACTTACTATGTATGATGCTCGTTTACGTTTATCTAACCAAGTAGTAGAAGAAGTACAAAAACATTTTAGCGATATGGTATTCAAAACCATTATTCAAAGAAATGTACGTTTAAGTGAAGCTCCTAGTTATGGCGAAAGTATCATTAATTATGATGCTACTAGTAAAGGAGCTACAAATTACTTAAGCCTAGCTAACGAAATTATTGAGAAAAATAAGTAGGATTTATGGCGAAAGCAACAAAAAAACAAGCCCTTGGACGTGGGCTTTCTGCATTACTTAAAGATCCAGAAAATGATATTAAATCTGCTAATGATAAAAACGCAGATCAAGTTGTTGGAAATATTATAGAATTGGATCTTACGGCTATAGAAGTAAATCCTTTTCAACCACGAACTAGCTTTAATGAAGAAGCTCTAGGTGAGCTAGCATCATCCATAAAAGAGCTTGGTATTATACAGCCCATTACTGTTCGTAAATTAGAATATAACCAATACCAACTAGTTAGCGGAGAACGTCGTTACCGAGCTTCTAAAATTGCTGGGCTAAAAGCTATACCCGCATACGTACGTATTGCCAATGATAATGACTCATTGGCGATGGCTTTAGTAGAAAATATTCAGCGTCAAGACTTAGACCCTATCGAGGTTGCTTTATCTTACCAAAGATTAATTGATGAAATAAACTTAACACAAGAGCAGTTAAGCGACCGAGTTGGTAAAAAACGCTCTACGATTGCTAATTATCTTCGCTTATTAAAATTAGACCCAATTATTCAAACTGGAATACGAGATGGTTTTTTAAGTATGGGACATGGAAGAGCACTTATTAACGTTGAAAATCACGATATCCAATTAAATATTTACGAGAAAATAATTAGTAATTCTCTTTCGGTACGTGCAACAGAAGATTTAGTTAGAAGTCTTTCCAATAAGAATAGTAATCCTAACACTGTTAAAAAAGCAAATACATCGTCTCCAGAATTTATTACGAAAGGCACTTCTAAAATAGCCGATTTTTTTGGAGCAAAAATAGATGTAAAGGCAGCCGCTAACGGTAAGGGAAAAATTTCTATTCCTTTTTCTTCTAAGGAAGATTTTAACCGAATTTTGAAGTTACTACAGCGTGACTAAACAGAAACTACTAGTACTTATTTTTTTCTTAGGATCGTTGCATTTGTTGGCGCAGGAAAAAGACACCTCTAAAACAACAAAAGACAGCTTAAAAGTAACCCTAGTTCAGAAAAAAAAACTTACTTGGGTCCAGAGAGATTCTATTCGCATTCAAAAACGCCTAGAAAAAGATTCTATCTTAAAACAACATAGAAAAGAAAAGAAACAAATTAGAGTTGCTAAACGCGAAGAGCGTAGAATAAAAAACATACGCCCTTATAATGCATTAGCTCCTTCTAAAGCTGCTTTTTACTCTGCTGTATTGCCTGGTTTAGGGCAAGCTTATACTGGGAAGTATTGGAAAATACCTATTGTTTATGGTGCATTAGGTACTAGTATTGGAATTGCTATATGGAACAAGAATCAATTAGAGGAAACTCGAGACATCTTTAGAGACCGCAGAAGAGGAGTTTTTACTGATCGTTTTTTTGATCAAGAAAACAATAGAGCTTTAATCTCCGATGAAGGATTAGCCGACGCTCAACGTCAATTTAGGAAACAGCAAGAACTATCTATACTAATATCTGTAGGAATTTATGTTCTTAATATAATAGATGCAAATGTTACTGCACACTTACAACAATATAATTTAAATGAAAATCTTTCGTTAGCACCAAAAGTTGATATTGATACTAACCAATATCAATTGCCTAAAATTAATTATGGTCTAGCCTTAAAGTATAGATTTTAAACTACATTTTTAAACTTATTGTATATTCGCTTACATAAAAACACATCATGAAAATAGCACTTTTAGGATACGGAAGAATGGGAAAGGCAATTGAAGAAATTGCTACAGAAAGAGGGCACGAGATTGTACTTATTGTAAACAAAAACAAGAAAGACTACAACCTTTCTGTTGCGGATGTTGCTATTGATTTTAGCATTCCTTCTGCTGCAGTAGGAAATTTAACTCGTTGTTTTGAAACAAAAACCCCTGTTGTCTCTGGAACCACTGGTTGGTTAGACCAATACGACTCTATGTCAAATCTTTGTATTAGTAATAATGGTGCATTTATATACGCCTCTAATTTTAGTTTGGGAGTAAACTTATTTTTTGAACTTAACAACAAGGTAGCCCAATTAATGAATCCTATGTTAGAAAACAATTATAGCGTTACAAGCGAGGAAATTCATCATACCAAAAAACTAGATGCGCCAAGTGGTACCGCCATATCTATAGCAGAAGGTATTATAAAAAACACCTCTATTGAAACTTGGAAATTATATGAAGGAGACAAAAAAACACTCCCCATAACAGCAAAACGTATTGGAGATGTTCCCGGAACCCATAGCGTAACTTACCATAGTGAAGTTGACGAAATTGAAATAAAACACACCGCTTATAATAGAAAAGGATTTGCGTTAGGTGCTATTGTAGCCGCAGAATGGCTTAATGGGAAAACAGGAGTCTATAGTATGAAAGATGTTTTAGGACTATAGCTAGACTACAAACTCAACACAAAAAATAATCTTTTAACAATTTAAGAGAATGACACTAACTAGTTGGATAATCATATTTTTAATAGTACAAGTAATACATTTTTTAGGAACCTGGAAATTATACCAAAAAGCAGGATTTAAAACTTGGGAGGCTGCTATACCTATATATAATGCTTATATTTTAACTAAAATAATTAACCGCCATTGGGGTTGGGTTATTTTATTACTTATTCCTGTAATTAACGTAATTATGTTTCCTATTATTTGGGTAGAAACTCTACGCAGTTTTGGCAAAAACTCTTCCTTAGATACTTTTTTAGGAGTAATTACTTTTGGTTTTTATATTTATTATATAAACTACACCCAACAAGTAGCTCATATTAAGAACAGAAGTTTACAACCTAGAACAACTGCTGGTGAATGGACTAGCTCTATATTATTTGCTATTGTAGCTGCAAGTATTGTGCATACCTATATAATGCAGCCTTTTAACATTCCAACTTCTTCTTTAGAAAAAACCTTATTAGTAGGCGATTTTTTATTTGTTAGCAAATTCCATTACGGAGCTCGTACGCCAAAAACTGCTGTTTCTCTCCCTATGGTGCATGATACCATTCCAAAAACAAAATTGAAATCTTATATTCCTAAACTAGAATTACCTTATTTTAGACTTCCTGGATTCCAAAAAATAAAACGCAGCGATATTGTAGTCTTTAACTGGCCTGTAGATACTGTAAATGCCTTTCAACAATATGGAGATGGAAAATACTACTATAAACCTATCGATAAAAAATCTAATTATGTAAAACGTTGCGTAGGGATACCCGGAGATAGTTTACAAATTGTAGATGGTAAAGTAGTTGTAAACGGTAAACCGCTAGAACTTCCTCAAAAAGCAAAACCTCAATACTCATATAAAGTAATAGGTAAAGGAAAAGGTTATAATTTAAAGTCGTTATATAAGTACTTTGATTATACCGAGCCTTTAATGATAATGGACGAAAACTTTAACACTTTAGGAGGTATTTTATATAACAAAAACAATCCACAAAACACATACACTAGTCCTTCTAAAAAATACGTTTTTAATGCATTAACTAGTAAAGACGCTAAACGTTTAAAAAAACACCCTAACACACTATCTGTAGAAAAGGTAATTACCCCAAAAGATCAATATAAAGAATCTATTTTTCCCTATATTAAAGGAATTACAGCTAACAAAGATCAGTTAGGCCCTATATATATTCCTGAAAAAGGAAAAACTGTAGCCATTACTCCGCAAAGTATCCCTTATTATAAGCGCATAATAGAGGTATATGAAGGCTCTGAAATGGGTAACCAAAATGCTATAAGCATATCGGGCAACCAAGTATTACTTAATAATTCTCCTATTACAAAGTACACTTTTAAACAGAGTTATTATTGGATGATGGGAGATAACCGCCATAATAGTGAGGATAGTCGCTACTGGGGTTATGTTCCAGAAAATCATGTAGTAGGGAAACCAGTATTCTTATTTATGAGTTTCGATAAGAATGCTAAAGGGCTCAAAAATAAAATACGCTGGAATCGTTTAATGACTACGGTAGGTGGAAGTGGTAAACTAACTTCTTACCGCTACTTAGTATTCGGACTTATTTTAGTGTATTTTGTTTTTAGTTTTTTCCAATCTAAACGCAAAGGAAAAAATGCATAACTCTCAAAATAACATCTTAATACATCCCTCCTATTTTGGCTCTATAGCCCAATACGTGGCCATAATAAACGCAGGAAAAGTATATTTAGAGAATTGTGATAACTATCAAAAGCAAACCCATCGAAATAGGACATATATTTATGGTGCAAATGGTATGTTAATATTAAACTTACCCATTTTACATACCCAAAAGGGAATTAAACAGTTATACAGAGATGTACAATTAGAACATCAATTTAATTCAATAAACATACATTGGAAATCATTAGAATCGGCTTATAGGACTTCGCCTTATTTTGAATTCTACGAAGATGATTTGGCTCCTATTTTTGAAGGTAAACCAAAGTTTTTATTAGACTTCAATTATCAATGCATGGATTTCGTAACAGATTGTCTTCAAATAGACTTAATTACAGAAAAGACAAAAAATTATTTAGAGGTTCCTACAAAAACTAAAGATTTAAGATATCTATCTAATACAAAAAACAAAGATATTGGAACTAATTTTAATCAATACATTCAAGTATTTGCATCTAAATATGGCTTCTTACCTAACCTATCTATTTTAGATTTACTCTTTAACCAAGGTCCTAACGCTTTAACTTATTTAGAAAGTCAAATTATCGAGTAAATTTATATCTCGTTACCCCGTAACTATTAAACTTAAATTATATATTAGGCTCTTCCTTAAAAGTTAAGAAAATAATTCGCAATAATATTTGAAGTATTTTGTAATCCTAATAGTTTTTTAATGTATAATTTAAATTAGAACACCTTTTCAAAAAAAGAATTTTAATCTAAAATTTCAACAACCTTCTACAAAGCTACCTTATCAAATTAAAAAAATAACTAAGTAATTATTGCTTACATTAAGTATTTATACTTATTTTCGCCGCTGGTAGTTTAAAAACTACGTATCTATTTGTTAAATATACTTAATTCACTCCCTAAAAATGAATACAGTAGCTAAAGCAACCAAATTAGAGTTGCTCAACTTTTCGTCTATTCCAACACGTACGTTTTGGATTACTTCTCTTGCATTTTTCATGTGCTTTTTCTCATGGTTTGGTATAGTTCCTTTTATGCCACAAGTAGTAAAAGATCTTGGCTTAACACCAGAACAAAAATGGAATTCCATAATACTAGCAGTATCAGGAACCATTTTCGCTCGTTTAGCCATAGGAAAATTATGCGATAAATACGGTCCTAGACTGTGCTATACATGGCTATTAATATTAGGATCTATTCCTGTTATTCTTTTAGGTTTTGTGCAAACACCTTTACAGTTTATGATTTGTAGGCTATTTGTTGGTTTTATAGGTGCCTCATTCGTAATTACTCAATTCCACACTTCTATTATGTATGCCCCTAATATTGTAGGAACTGCTAATGCTACCTCTGCTGGATGGGGTAACTTAGGTGGTGGAGCCAACCGATTAGGAATGCCATTAATTGCTGCTGGAGTAATTGCTTTTGGTGTTGCCGAAACTTCTGCTTGGAGATATTCAATGATTATTGCTGGAATTATTTGTTTCCTTATGGGCTTAGTATATTTCTTTTTTACTAAAGATACTCTAAACGGAAATTATAAAGAACTAAAAGCTTCTGGCCAAATGCCAAAAACTAAAAAAGATGAAGCTAGCTTTATGGAAGCTGTTAAAGATTATAGAGTATGGATTTTATTTGTAATCTATGGTGCTTGTTTTGGAATGGAACTTACTGTATATGGTACTATGGACGATTACTTACAAAACACTTTTCAATTAGAACGTATTACAGCAGGAAATTTAGTAGCATCATTTGCTCTCATGAATATTTTTGCTCGTACTCTTGGAGGTTTTTTTGGTGATAAATTTGGAAACAAAAAAGGCTTACGCGGTCGTGTACTATTTATGGCTGCTATTTTAGTTGTCGAAGGGATTATGCTTGCCACATTTGCAACCGCTTCACAATTTATTTTTGGTTTTATATTCCTTATAGGATTTAGTTTAAGTGTACAAATGGCTGAAGGTGCCACTTTCGCTGTAGTGCCTTTTATAAATAAAAAAGCGGTTGGTTCTATTTCCGGTATCGTAGGTGCGGGAGGTAATGCAGGAGCATTTTTTGCAGCTATGCTATTAAAATCTAAAGCAGCAGCAGCAGAAAAAGCAGCCATAGTAGCTTCTGAAGGGTTAGGAGAAGAAGCTGTTGAATTAGCTCAAAATGTCGCTGCAGGTGCTGCCGTATCGAGTGGCTACTTTATAATTGGACTATTTGTAATTGTAACAGGAATAGTCTCATTATCTATTCGATTTTCTGAAGAAGAAGAAACCATTGTAAAAACAGAAGCTTTAAAAGCCAAATTAACATAAAAAACGTTAATTTATAACCTTTACAAGAAAAGGGTTGTCTAAAATTAATTTTAGACAACCCTTTTTTGTTATTTAAAAAATCTATTCTTGATTAGCAAAAAAATAACGTATTCCCTATTTAAAAATAGTTTTATTGTAATAAATTAATTTTTTTAAGTTTTATATTGCAAAAAAGATATTAAATTCTGTATTTCAAGTATTAAATTAATAGACCTAGATATTATGAATATCCCTAACCATCTTCAAATTAAAAGCTTTTCTGAATACAAACAATGGTATAAAAAAAGTATTGAAGAACCTGAATCGTTTTGGGATAGCATTGCTAACAAGTTTTATTGGAGAAAAAAATGGCATACCACCCTAGCATATAATTTTGATACTCCCGAAATAAAATGGTTCTTAGGAGGAAAATTAAACATTACCGAAAACTGTTTAGACAGACATTTAGATACCATAGGAAACAAAACAGCTATAATATGGGAACCCAATAGTCCTGATGAAGAGACAAGACATATTACTTACAGACAACTTTATGTAAAAGTTTCTCATTTTGCTAATGTTCTTAAAAATAATGGTATCAAAAAAGGAGATCGTGTATGCCTATACATGCCTATGATTCCTGAATTAGCCATTGCCATGTTAGCTTGTGCACGCATTGGCGCAGTACACTCTATTGTATTTGCAGGGTTCTCTAGTGCTGCAATTGCAAGTAGAATTATCGATTCTGAATGTAAAATGTTAATTACAGCTAATGAAGTGTACAGAGGAAATAAAAGAATAAATCTAAAAGCTATTTGTGACGAAGCGCTTGAAAAAACACCTTCTATAGAATCTGTAATAGTATATCGCCGTACGGTAGAACCTACTCAAATGGAACCTTCTAGGGATAAATTTTGGTTTGACGAACTACAAAAAGTAGATGCTAATTGTGAAGCTGAAGAAATGGATGCTGAAGATCTTTTGTTCATATTATACACTTCTGGATCTACAGGTACTCCAAAAGGTATGGTTCATACCACTGGGGGATATATGGTAGGAAGCACCTTTACATTTCAAAATGTATTTCAATTATCTAAAAAAGATATTTATTGGTGCACTGCCGATATAGGTTGGATTACAGGTCATTCTTATATCATTTACGGTCCTCTTTGTGCTGGTGCTACTACAGTAATGTTTGAAGGAATACCTAGTTTTCCTGACTATGGAAGATTATGGGAAATTTGCAACAAACTAAATGTTACCCACTTTTATACAGCACCAACCGCTATTAGAGCGTTAGCCAAACAACCACTAGATTTAGTAAAAAAGCACGATTTAAGTTCTTTAAAAGTCCTTGGTAGTGTGGGCGAGCCTATTAACGAGGAAGCTTGGCATTGGTATAATGATTATATTGGAAATGGAAATTGCCCTATTGTAGATACATGGTGGCAAACTGAAACTGGCGCCATTATGATATCTCCTCTTGCAGGAATTACTCCTACTCGACCCACATTTGCAACACTACCTCTTCCTGGAGTGCAATTAGCACTTATGGATGAAAATGGTAACGAAATAGAAATAAAACCTGATAAAGCAGAGGGGCGATTAGCTGTAAAATTCCCCTGGCCTTCAATGGCTAGAAGTGTTTATAATAACCATGAAAGATATAAAAGTGTCTATTTTTCTCAATTTAAAGGTATGTACTTTACTGGAGACGGTGCATACAGAGATGCCATGGGTAATTACAGGATTACAGGGCGTGTAGACGATGTGGTTATAGTATCTGGACATAATTTAGGAACTGCTCCTATAGAAAATGCCATTAATGAACACGAAGCCGTTGCCGAATCCGCTATTGTTGGTTTTCCTCATGATATTAAAGGAACTGCCTTATGTGCTTTTATTAGCCTCCATGAAGGCAAGCTCGGAAATCAAAATTTAATCAAAGAAATTAAGCAACAAGTATCTAATACTATTGGACCAATTGCCAAACCAGATACAGTAATTTTTGTAAACGGATTACCTAAAACCCGAAGTGGGAAAATTATGCGCCGTATATTACGAAAAATTGCTCATAATAAAACAGATGCTTTAGGAGATACTTCCACACTCTTAAACCCAGATATTATTCAAGAAATTATTGCTCAATTTAAAGGTAACTAAAGTTACGTTTATTACACATTACCTCAAAAAAAATCTTTTTTAACACTGCAAATGAATTAATTTTTCCATTTTTTTAGCTTATTTTATTTAACTTATTGTCAATTAAAAACTTAATTTTTTAAATAAAAAATATTTTTTATATTTAAAAAATAAAAAATACATAATTATTACTAAATTACACATCAATTTTATGTGTTAAGCACAATAATTGTGGTAAAACTAAAAAGTAAATATATCATGCTATTAGCACACCCCCTAATGTTTATAAAAACCTCACCTTTAAAACAATAAAAATATTCATTTTTAGAATTCCAAGTACTTATGAAAAAAATAATATTACTCGCTTTTGTTTTTATAACCATCCAATTTTATAGTCAAAGTTTAGAAAAAACTGCTTTTTCTAAAATTAAAACTTTAAAAGAATTAGTAAAAAAAGCTAAGAACAAAAAAATTGACGTTTTAAAAGAAGAAACAACTATTAGAACTGCAGAAATATTTTTAAAATATGCCAATTGGGATGAAAAAAATATAGATGCAAATACTACTGTATTCAAAGCCTTTTCTCCGTTTAAAAAAGATGCTGAAAAGTACGCTAACGAACTGGCTAATTTTGAAAGAGAAGATGTTATTAAAATGTTAGAGAAAGCCATTAAAGATATTACTCTAATTAATACAGGGAAAGCTTTTAGAAAAAAAAGCCCTAAAGTAAATTGGGCTAAAGTTTCTGTAGAAAATGATCAGTTAACCTATCAAAACAAGCCAGTATTTTTGGCTGATTATACATGGAAACCTAATGTAAAAAAATTAGAAGATTATCACGGAAGTTTAGATGGTTTTTTTGTATCTCCTACTCATCTTACAGATGAAAAAGGAACATTGAATCCAAGACTAGAACAACAATTAGCTTCAAAACCTTCGGGGAATTTAGGATTTATTTTTTTACATCATAAAAACACTCCTAGTTGGGCTAAATCTGTATATGGTCCCGAATTTATCATGAGAGAGGATACCTATACTGCTTACGACATAGATCATCCTGGTGCTCACGATATGCAAGAAAAATTATTAAAAGCGGTGGTTCCTTATATGGCTGGAAAAAAATACTCTCAACTAGGCTATATGTTATGTAATGAACCTCATTTTTTTACACAAAAAAACGTTGATAAAAAAGCATGGGCATCTGGACCTGTATCTAAATATACTATTGAAAAATTTAAAACATGGCTACAAAACAAGCATAAAAATATAACTAACCTAAATCAACTGTGGCAAACCAACTACACTTCTTTTGAAAACGTAAGTATTGAAATACCTATTGATGTAAAATTACGTGGAAGCGCTAAATGGTACGACTGGTCTTTATTTAACATGGATAGGGTAACCAATTGGTTTTCGTTTTTAAAGTCTGAAATTCATAAACACGATACCAATGCAAAAGTACATCTTAAAATAATGCCTAATTTATGGACTAACAACAAAAGGGTACATGGAATTGATTTAGAAGCTCTAACCGATTTAAGTGGAATTATAGGCAATGATGCTGAATCAAGCCATAAAGCATTCTGGGGAAAACATGAGTGGAAAGAATACTACAACTTCGAATGGAGAGAATTATGTATGGGATATGATTTTATGAAATCTGTAAGTCCAAATAAAATTAACTTTAATTCGGAATTACACTACTTATCCACTAATAAGTCTAGAGATTTATATTTAGACCCTGCCTACGCAAGAGCTTCTTTTTGGTTAGCCTATACGTATGGTATGACAGCTAGTCAAATATGGTATTGGCCAAGAAATGCAGATGGCTCTATTTCCAAAAAGGCTAAAAAAGACAAGGGTTATGCCGGTTCTAATATCCATCAGCCAAGGGTTACTAACGAAGTTGCAATGACCTTAATTGATTTAAATAGTAATGCTGAAACAATTATGGCTTTTCAAAGGCAAAGAAAACCTTTAAGAGTTTTTTATTCTAAAGCATCTGCTATTAACAAAACAAAACATATGGATGACATTTTTGAATTGTATGAAAAATTACATTTCGAAGGTACTCCAATAGGGTTTGTAACTCAGAATATTATTAAAAAGCAAGACAATAATAATTGGGACATTGTATTAATACAAAAAACACCTTACGTAACCAAAAACGAATTTAATGTTGTACAAACATATCTAGATAATGGAGGTACTGTTTTAATAGATAAGAATAGTTTTAAGAAAAATGAATATGGAATTCCTTATACAACAACACTAACTTCTAGTAAAGGAAAATTAATCTTATTAAACTCTAGTGATGAAATTAAAGAAAAAGCAATGAATTTGTTAGAGGAAAGAAACTTATTATCGGAAGTAGTTCTTAAAGAAAAAAATAATTTAGGAGTTAAAGGTTGCGCTTGGAAGATTATTAAAACCGAAAAAGATAAGCATATTTTATCTGTTGTAAATATAGGAAAAAACAATGCACAATTAGATATTTCTTTAAAAAACGGAAATAATTTTATTTGTAAAAATTTAATTACAGGAGTCGAAGTAAGCGCTAATCCTGAATTAAAACCAAACGAAGTATATTTTGTAGAAATTATAAAAAAATAAATCCTTTTAATAAATGAAAAAACATAATATTATAATTAATTTTTTTTTAACAATACTAATTTTAAGCACATTACCAATACAAGCACAAACTTCAAAACAAAAAAAGAATGTTTTGCTAATTATGGTAGATGATATGAACGATTGGGTAGGTGCCTTTGGAGGTCATCCACAAGCAAAAACTCCTTATATGGATGCGCTAGCAAAAAAAGGAGTTATTTTTAAAAGAACTTACTGTTCTGCTCCTCTTTGCAACCCATCACGTGCTAGTATGCTTACAGGATACCAACCATTTAAAACTGGAGTTTACGGTAACATAGAAAACTTTAGAGAAATGAATGGTTTTGAAAACACCATAACTCTACCTCAATATTTTGAAAAAAACGGTTATAAAACTGCGGCTGCAGGTAAAATTTTTCACAGCCCTAGAGGTACCAAACCCGAACCTAAAAAAGGAAGCGATCCTGGTTCTTTTCAGCAAGAACATAAAGGAAATTTAGGAGTACCATTCCCTCCTGCAGCGGAACGTCATCAACATGGTATAGATTTTAAAAGAGCAGGTATTAAAGGGAGCAAAACAAGGTCTTTTGATTGGCTTGGAATTAATATTGAAGATGAAAAAACTCATGATTGGAAATCTGCAAATTATGCTGCTAACTTTTTACAAGAAAAACACGATAAACCATTTTTTTTAGCCTGCGGTATTTTTAGACCACATCTACCTTTATACGCCCCACAAAAGTACTTTGATATGTTTGACGAGGAAACCATTCAACTTCCTAAAGTAATGAGTCAAGATTTAAACGATGTTGGTAAAATAGGTACTAATTGGATTGGAAGAGGTAAATTACATAAGGAAGTCTTACGAAATAACCAATGGAAAGCCTTTGTTAAAGCTTATCTAGCTAATTTAGCTTATGCCGATGCTTGTGTAGGTCATTTATTAAACGGGTTAGAGAAAAGTAACTATAAAGAAAATACTATTGTAGTTTTAATGGGAGACCATGGATGGCATTTAGGAGAAAAAGAGCATTGGAGTAAACAAACACTTTGGGAAGAAGCTACTAAGACTCCTTTAATAATATACGACCCTAGTAAAGGTGAAAAAGGAGTAAGCTTAAAAACGGTTTCTTTAATAGATATTTACCCAACACTAATTGATTTATGTGAATTACCTAAAAAAGATGATTTAGACGGAAATAGTTTTGCCCATTTAATATCTAATCCCAATGGAAAATGGGAACATCCTGCATTAACTACCAAACAGAAAGGAAATCATACTTTACGAAGTGAAGATTTTAGATACATTGTATATGCCGATGGAGAAGAAGAATTATACGACCATCGTACTGATCCTAATGAATGGAAAAATGAGATAGACAATTCCAAACATAAAAATATTATACAAAATTTCAGAAGTCAATTAAAAAAGATACTTAGTAAATAGCTCTTTTAATTACACAATGTACTTATTATCAATTACATAATATAAAAAAAAGATAGGATAGTAATTAAATTACTATCCTATCTTTTTTATAATTTTTTCCTAGTTTTTTAACGTATTATCCAAAACCAAGTTCATAAATATTTAACTAGAAGTTTCTTTTAATATTAAAAACTATTCATTTTAAAGCTCTCTTTTTTATACAAATAAACTTTAATAAATTAGGTATGAAGAAAAAAATCAAAAAGTTGATTACAATTTAGCTTATTCTGCATACATTTTATTACGTAATTCTTTTATTTTAGCATCGCTCATATATTCGTCAAAAGTTGTAAATCTATCTATAACTCCATTAGGAGTTAACTCCACTACTCTATTCCCTACTGTTTGAGCAAATTCATGATCATGAGTAGTTAACAATACTGTTCCTGGGAATTTCTTTAATGAATTATTAAATGCTGTAATCGATTCTAAATCTAAATGATTTGTAGGTTCATCAAGCATTAACACATTAGCACGTGTCATCATCATTTTAGAAAGCATACAACGCACTTTTTCTCCTCCCGAAAGCACATCGCCTGTCTTAAAGGCTTCTTCGCCACTAAAAATCATTTTTCCTAAAAATCCACGTATATTTACTTCTTCTCGTTCTTCTTCGGTTTGTGCCCACTGACGTAACCAATCAATTAACGTTAATTTCTCTGTAAAATATTCGCTATTATCCAAAGGCAAATAAGATTGTGTAGTGGTAACACCCCATGCAAATTTTCCTGAATTAGCTATTTGCTTTCCATTTAAAATTTCATAAAATGCAGTAGCTGCTCTAGAATCTTTAGAGTATATAACTACCTTATCACCTTTATTCAAATTAATATCGATATCCTTAAACAAAACTTCTCCATCTTGATTTGCAGATAGCCCTTCTACATTTAAAATTTGATCTCCTGCTTCACGTTCTCTCTCAAAAATAATAGCAGGGTATCTCCTACTCGAAGGCTTAATATCGGCAACATTCAATTTCTCAATCATTTTTTTACGAGAAGTAGCTTGTTTAGATTTAGCAACATTAGCACTAAAACGAGCAATAAACTCTTGAAGTTCTTTCTTTTTTTCTTCTGCTTTTCTATTTTGTTGGGCTTTTTGCTTTGCTGCTAACTGCGACGATTCATACCAAAAAGTATAATTACCACTATAGTGATTTATTTTTCCAAAATCGATATCTGAAATATGTGTACAAACAGCATCCAAAAAGTGACGATCATGCGATACTACAATAACTGTATTTTCGTAATTAGCTAAAAAGTGTTCCAACCAATTAATCGTTTCATAATCCAAGTCATTAGTAGGCTCATCCATAATTAATACATCAGGATTTCCAAATAGTGCTTGCGCCAAAAGTACACGTACACGCTGCTTTCCGTCTACATCTGCCATCATAGTATAATGGAGGTCTTCTTTAATCCCTAAACTAGAAAGCATTTGAGCTGCGTCACTATCGGCATTCCAACCATTCATTTCTTCAAACTTTACTTGAAGCTCTCCTATACGATCTGCATTTTTATCATCGTAATCTGCATAAAGAGCATCCATTTCGGACTTAATTTTATGCAAATCTTTATTGCCCATAACTACCGTTTCTAAAACCGTATATTCATCATATGCAAAATGATTTTGCTCTAAAGTAGACATACGTTTTCCTGGCTCTAAATGAACATGCCCAGAAGTTGCCTCCATTTTTCCTGAAAGAATTTTTAAAAACGTAGATTTTCCTGCCCCATTAGCTCCAATAATACCGTAGCAGTTACCTTGAACAAACTGAGTATTTACCTCGTCAAACAATACGCGTTTTCCAAATTGAACGGATAAATTAGAAACTGATAACATAATACTCTTTTTTTAATTTGGTGCAAAAATACTTAATCACATTTTAATTATAGTATCTATTCAATAATAAATCCTTCTTCTATACACTAAAAATAAAGACCGCTTAATTTGCGATCTTTAAAATTAATGGGTCTAAAATATTTTTTGTAAAACTGATTAAAATAAGCTTTCAATAATAGATTCTATACTTATTTTTTCTGCTTCTGCTTTATAATTTCTTAAAATTCGGTGTCTTAATATACCTATAGCTACTGCTTGAACATTAGCGATATCTGGAGAAAATTTTCCGTTTAAAATAGCATGAGCTTTTGCTGCTATAATTAAACTTTGAGAAGCTCTAGGCCCTGCTCCCCAATCTATATATTTTTTAACCAATTCTCCTGCCGAAGTAGTATTAGGCCTTGTTTTACTCACTAAGCCTACAGCATATTCCACCACATTGTCGGCTACTGGAACTCTTTTTATTAATTGTTGGTAACCTTCTATTTCTGATGCTGTAAACAATGGGTTTATACTCTTAGTTATAGATCCAGTTGTACTTTTTACTACTGCTACTTCTTCCTCAAATGTAGGGTAATCTAAATGAATTGCAAACATAAAGCGATCCAACTGAGCTTCTGGAAGTGGGTATGTTCCTTCTTGTTCTATTGGGTTTTGAGTTGCTAATACAAAGTATGGTTTAGATAATGGATAATTAACTCCAGCAACCGTTACCGACTTTTCTTGCATAGCTTCTAGCAGAGCTGCTTGCGTTTTTGGAGGGGTTCTATTAATTTCATCTGCTAAAACAATATTAGAAAAAATAGGTCCTTTAATAAATTTAAATTTTCGGTTTTCGTCTAATATTTCACTCCCTAAAATATCGCTAGGCATTAAATCTGGAGTAAACTGTATTCTTTTAAAATTCAATCCTAATGCTGTGGAAATAGTATTAACCATTAATGTTTTTGCTAATCCAGGCACTCCTATTAATAGGGCATGCCCCCCTGCAAATACAGAAAGTAGAATTTGATTTATTACTTTCTCCTGTCCTATAATAACTTTTGAAATTTCTTTTTTTAGTGTGGTATGTTTAGCTACTAGCTGTTTTACAGCTTCAACGTCGTTTGACATGTATTTATTTTTTTAACCAATTGTTGCCAAACTCACAACCTTGGTAAGATTCGTTAACTTTAATATATGTATCCGAAATTTTCTCGCTTTGCCATTTTCTAATTGCTTCAAGCTTTTTTTGTTGTAGTGCTAATTCTCTTATTTTTAAATAATCTGTAGCATAATTAGCAACATGCTCTTCGTAATGTTTAGCAATAGTTAAAATTTTAAATGATTTTTCTCCTTTTCTATCCGTTTCTGGGATTATCCCTGAAATTTCACCTTCCTTTAAATCTGATACTTGAGTGTACAATATAGGGTCTATTTTGGTAAGTTCAAAACGTGTATCCGATGTTACGGGATTTATTAAAGCTCCACCATCTAATCTAGTTTCTTTATCATCGCTATATTGTTTAGCTGCCTCTACAAAAGTAATTTCTTTTGCAAAAAGTTTTTTCTGAATAGAATCGGTTGCCGCCTTGTATTTTGTTAAAACTTCATTTGTTATTTCTGGAATTAATAATATGTGGCGTACATCTACTTTTTGTCCTCTAATTTTATCTACTTGTAAAATATGATAGCCGAAATCGGTTTTAAAAGGTTTACTTACCTCTCCTTCTTGAAGACTAAATGCATTATTTTTAAATTCTTTAGCAAAAGGATCTTGTCTACTTAACGTATATTTCCCTCCATTAGAACGCGAACCAGGGTCTTGCGAATACAATACCGCTTTTGTAGCAAAACTAGCACCATTTTCTAAAATGTCTTTTCTAAACTCTTTTAAACGTTCTATTGTATTATTAACCTCTCTTATGTCTGGTTTGGGCTTTATCACTATTTGAGAAATCTCTATTTCGGTACCAATTAAAGGACGTTCTTTTTCTGGAATCGATTTAAAAAACTGTTGTACCTCATCTGGTGTTACAGTTACCTCTTCTACAACTTTTTGTTGCATTAAAGCCGATAATCTTCTTGTTTTAGCCAATTCAAAGAGTTCTTTTTTCAATTCCTCAATGCTTTCTTTTCTATAAAATTGTAATACTTTTTCTTCGGTTCCTAGGTTTTTTTTAATATAAGAAAATTGTTGTTCTACCTGATCTTGAATTTGGGTGTCTTGCAACGGCAAACTATCTTGAATGGCATGATGTATGTACAATTTTGTTTCCATTAAACGCCCAACAATATTACACCTGCTAATATTAGAAATATCTACCTCTTGATTTTTCAAATCAATATAAGCTTTGTCTATGTCGCTTTCTAAAACAATAAAGTCGCCTACCACAGCAGAAACTCCATCGATTTTTTTTCTAATGGTGCTTACTTTTGTAGTGTCTTGAGCTAGTATTGTGGTAAGGTTTATAACTGATATAAAAACAGTTATAACCGAGATAATTGACTTATTCAAAAATTTGGTATTCTTTAGTTTGTAATGCATCCTTTCTAATTTCTTGCTCCAGTTGTTTTTTTAACTGTATCTTCCTTTTATTTAGTATTATTTGTTTAATACGGTCTTTTACATGTCCTATAGGTGATGGTTTTCCTGATTTTACAACATCCATAAATTTGAATAAAAAATAACTTTTTTTATCTTTATAAGTTAAAAGCTTCCCCTTTTCTAGTAATTTATCTCGCTTAAAAAAATTTAAAGATGGTGTTTTATCTATTAATGCATCTAACAAAATCCATTTACCTTCAAAATTAAAATCGCTGCTTATAAAACTAAGTTTAATTTTATTCAACTCATTAATATCATTATTAGAAAAACGTGAAAAAGCCTTTTTTGTGGCAAATTTATCTTTGTATTTTTCCGATAACTCGATAAACCTTACTTTAACTAAATCTTCTTGGAGTAAAAAACTCTCTTTATATTTACTATAATACAATTCTATATCAGAATTATTTATTGTTGTATTTAAGTTTTTTTCTACATAAGCATTTTCGTAGGCGTTAGAAAACAAATCTAATTTATACTCTTCAACCAAAGTATTATACTCTCGTTGTTTTTTATCTGTCATATTTTTTCTAGCCTCGTGCATAATCAATTGTTTGGTTGCCCAACTATTAATATGTTCTATAAGTACTGCAATACTATCTTTTTCAGAGAGTCCTTTTGGAATATTAAAACTTTTAAGATCTTCTTCGTACAAATTTGTATTATGTACTTTGGCTATTACTTTTATATTATTATTTTTCTCAAACAGTTCGCAACTTGCAACTGTAATGCCTAAAATAAATACTATTAAAATGTAATTGAAAAACCTAAAACTCATTTCCTAAAATTGGTAATGACAAAAATAGTAATATTACTCGCTTATTCAAGTGAATAACTACAAATAGAATATATCTACCAATACAATACTTATAAAATTAATTTAAATTTGCTTTTTAAAATATGGAAGAAAAAATAAAGCTAATTTGGGATTTTAAAGGTCCTAATGCTCTACAAACTGCTATACATCACGAAACTCATTTAAAAGAATTTGCTTCTGCTGAAAGTCTTATATTACAAATTACAGGGAATGAACAAATAAGTGATATGCATTGTATTGCTTTTTTAGTAGTTTATAAAAACAATATGATTGCAGTTCGAGATGCTTTAAAACCTCATCGTGGACAACTTTATAATAAATAATCTATGAAAGTTTCTTATAACCTTACAGGATTAGATGAAGTAGCTAAATTAATTATTGCTAAATGTAACCATAAAGTTATTCTTTTTAATGGTGAAATGGGCACAGGAAAAACTACTTTAATAAAAGCTATTTGTAAATATTTAGGCGTTCAAGATACTGTATCTAGTCCTACCTTTTCTTTAGTAAATGAATACGAAGGAGATAACAAGCTTATTTATCATTTTGATTTTTACAGAATTGAAGATGAAGATGAAGCGTACGCCATTGGTTTTGAGGAATATGAATATACTGGCGATTATTTATTTATAGAATGGGGCGAAAGAATTCCTAATCTCATCCCATTGGAATCCCATCAAGTTAATATTTCAATAGAGAACAATGGGTTACGTAGTATTGATTTCTTTTAGATTACTTAATAAAAAACTGTATTTATTTAGAGTTACCAACACAAAACAGTGTTGATAACTCTAAATTTAAACTAAAAAATTCTTCATTACTAATAAACTATAATACTTTTTAACGCATAGTTGTTCAATATTAATAATCCCTAATAACGTACCTTCTGTTCATCTACTACATGGTGGCTATCACAATAACCACCTCCTAAATCTGGACAGGTAGCCAATTCACTTAAAGCCGAAAAAGCAACAGGGTCTTTGTGATAACCATAAGTTTCAAGTAAACTTCTAGTAGCATTATGATCTCCTTGAGAAATATTAATATCTTCCATGGTAAGCTGTGCTGGATGTTCATAACCACAAGCATGGGTTATTTCTAACAATTCTTTATTAAAATTCTTAAAATAATACTTTACACGCTCTGCTTTATCGGTAACATCAATACCTGCTTGTAACCACTTACTTTGTGTTGCCACACCTGTAGGGCATCTGTTTGTATGGCAAACTTGTGCTTGTATACAACCAACACTTAACATTGCTTCTCTTGCTACATTAATACAATCTACCCCCATCGCAAAAGCCATAACCGCACGGGCTGGAAACCCAAGTTTTCCACTAGCACAAAAAACAACTCTTTTAGTAAGTCCATTACCTTGAAAAATCTTATAAATACTTGCAAAACCATACACCCAAGGTAAAGCAACATGATCTGCAAAACTAGGAGGTGCAGCTCCCGTTCCTCCTTCTCCACCATCTACGGTAATAAAATCTGGACCTTTTCCTTGTTTTTTCATTTGAGAAGCTAACTCTTCCCATTGATTTGTTTTACCTATAGCCGCTTTAACTCCCACAGGAAGTCCTGTTTCTTCGGCAATATGTTCCACAAAATCAATAAGCTCTAACACATTAGAAAATGCCGTATGGTAAGCTGGCGATAATACATCTTTACCAATTTCAACATTTCTTATTTCTGCAATTTCTTTAGTTATTTTAGATCCTGGTAAAACCCCTCCTTTTCCAGGTTTAGCTCCTTGCGATAGTTTTACTTCTATAGCTCTTATACTTGGGTTTTCTCTAACTAATTTTTTAAGCTTTTCTATAGAAAAATTCCCCTCTTTATCTCTACAACCAAAATAACCTGTCCCAATATGAAAAACCACATCTGCCCCTTTTTTATGATAAGGAGATAACCCCCCTTCTCCTGTATTATGATAAGCAAAAGATAACTTACAGCCTTTATTAAGAGATTCGATAGCTCTTGCAGAAAGCGAACCAAAACTCATTGCTGAAACATTAATTACCGAACCAGGACGATATGGTCGTTTTCGTTTATTAAACTCTCCCATTATTTTAGCACATGGCAAAAAATAAGGATCCAAAGCATTAGGATGTGTTTTCTTTACTTTATAAGGAAACATAGAGTTTTTAACAAATATATATTGAGGTCCGTAGATATCCTGATCGGTCCCAAAACCTTTATAATTGTTTTCATTTTTTGCAGAAGCATAAATCCATCCGCGTTCTACACGATTAAAGGGGAGTTCTTCTCTATTATTTGCTACAATATATTGGCGTAGTTCTGGACCAATGCTTTCTAGCATATATCTAAAGTGTCCCAATACAGGAAAGTTGTGAGTAACAATATGCTTTTTATTAAAAAAGACATCTCTAATAGCAACTAAAATTGTTGCCACAATTATCCAAGCCCACCAAGGAATAGAACCAATAAAATTCATCTATTATTATTTTTTACATAAATATAAATCAGATTTATGTTTAAATGAAAATTTTCCGAATAATATCCATACATTTTGCCTTATCAATAATTATTAAAAATACATTTTACAATTAATTTCATTGATAAACCCAATAAATAACACCTAAATAATACCTATTTTTAGTACTTAAAATTTCAATATCTTGGAAGAATACTTAAAGCAACTAAACGAAGCACAATTAGCACCTACTATACACACTAAAGGTCCCTTAATGGTAATTGCAGGTGCAGGCTCTGGAAAAACTCGTGTACTAACCTATCGCATTGCTTACTTAATGCATAAAGGTGTAGATCCTTTTAATATTTTGTCGTTAACTTTTACCAATAAAGCTGCACGAGAGATGAAGCATCGTATTTCCCAAATTGTAGGTGCAAGTGAGGCTAAAAATCTTTGGATGGGAACTTTTCATTCTATTTTTGCCAAAATATTACGTTTTGAAGCTGACAAACTAGGATACCCTTCTAATTTTACTATTTACGATGCACAAGATTCTCAACGATTAATTTCTGCTATTATAAAAGAAATGGGACTTGATAAAGATATTTATAAATACAAACAAATTCAAAGTCGAATTTCTTCTTTTAAAAACAGCCTTATAACTGTTAAAGCATATTTTAACAATCCCGATTTAATGGAAGCCGACGCAATGGCTAAGCGTCCTAGAATTGGCGATATTTACAAAAATTATGTAGACCGTTGCTTTAAAGCTGGCGCTATGGATTTTGACGATTTATTACTTAAAACTAACGAACTTTTAAATAGATTTCCTGAGGTGTTAGCAAAATATCAAAACCGTTTTCAATATATTTTAGTAGATGAGTATCAAGATACAAACCACTCACAATACTTAATTGTAAAAGCCCTAGCCGATCGTTTCCAAAATATATGTGTTGTAGGAGACGATGCTCAAAGTATTTATGCCTTTAGGGGAGCAAATATTAATAATATTTTAAATTTTCAGAAAGATTATACTGATTCTGCTAGTTACCGCTTGGAGCAAAATTACCGTTCTACTAAAAATATTGTAGAAGCTGCCAATTCTATTATTGAACATAATAAAACTAAATTAGACAAAGTAGTTTGGACTGCTAATGATGAGGGTAACAAAATTTTAGTAAATCGTCTCCCTACCGATGGTGATGAAGGACGCTACGTAGCAAGTTCTATTTTCGAAAATATGATGAATGAACAGCGTAAAGCTAGTGATTTTGCTATTCTATACCGTACCAACGCACAGTCTAGAGCTATGGAGGATGCGCTTCGTAAAAGAGGTATTAAATATCGTATTTACGGGGGTCTTTCTTTTTATCAGCGCAAAGAAATTAAAGATGTTTTATCGTATTTACGATTAATTATTAATCCTAAAGACGAGGAAGCTTTAAAACGAGTAATTAATTATCCTGCAAGGGGTATTGGTGCTACTACACTAGATAGATTAGTACTCTCTGCCAACCAACATAATGTCTCTATTTTTGAGATTATGGAACATATAGATCGTGTTCCTAGCTTAAAAATAAACTCGGGGACTAAAGCTAAATTGGGCAACTTTGTAAATATGATTAAAACCTTCCAGGTAACCAACCAAACTGCAGATGCGTTTATTCTAGCTGAAATGGTTACCAAAAAAACAGGATTGCTTTTAGAAATGAAAAAAGACGGCACTCCTGAAGGGGTAGCACGTATTGAAAATATTGAGGAGCTGCTAAATGGTATTCGCGATTTTGTGGAAGGACAAAAAGAAGTTGATGAAGCCACTGGTAACTTATCTGAATTTTTAGAAGATGTTGCTTTAGCAACAGATTTAGATAAAGAAACAGACGATGAAGAACGTGTAGCAATGATGACAATTCACTTAGCTAAAGGGCTGGAATTTCCCTATGTATATATCGTAGGTATGGAAGAAGATTTATTCCCTTCTGGAATGAGCATGAATACTCGAAGTGAATTGGAAGAAGAGCGAAGGTTGTTTTATGTGGCACTTACTAGAGCTGAAAAACAAGCTTACCTAACATATACACTTTCGCGATATAGATGGGGAAAACTAGTGGATGCAGAACCTAGTCGTTTTATTGAAGAAATTGATGATAAATTTATAGAATATGTTACCCCTATTGAAACCAATTATCGATACAAGCCATTAATAGATGCCGACATTTTTGGGGAAGTAGATAAAAGCAAACTTAGACAAACTAAACCCAAAAGCAGTACTCCTCCTCCATCGCACAAGCCTACAGACGAACAATTAAAAAAACTTAGAAAACTACGCCCTTTAGATAAACAAACAGCTAAAGTAGATACTGACCTAATGAAACAATTAGTCGCTGGAACTCGTGTAGAACATATGCGCTTTGGTGTAGGACAAATTGTAAACATTGAAGGTAATGGACAAGACAAAAAAGCAGAAATTAAATTTGACCAAGGGGGATTAAAAAAGTTATTGTTACGCTTTGCTAAACTCAAAATTATTTAAAAAGATACTAATCGTTTCTTCTTAATCTTTTTCTTTATTACATATAGGATACCTCTAAGCTTATATATTGCTAACCAAACGTTACCACAAACATAAAAAAGTACACCATACGTTCAATTTTTTTATAATTTTAGACTTTATTTGTCTAAAATTAATTTGTCCAATGAAAACATTAGAAGACCGTTGCAAGGAATTTTCAAAAAAATACAGAATTCCTTATCTTTAAATATGGAATTAATACAGCAGCCTACTTTAGCCGATAGTATTTGTGATTTACGGACACGAAAAATAAAGAAGACTTTCTTCACCCAAATCAA
>CALLUJ010000146.1 GCA_938011245.1 uncultured Aquimarina sp.
TAATATCTGCTAAATATTCTAAACAATCTAAATCCGTCTTAAATTTATCCGTGAAGTCTAAGATGTTTTCTCCTTTAAATAATTCCATAGAAGACTAATTTAATGATTATAATACAAGTATCTAAGTAAACACCTCTATAAGAATATATACTTTAACTCTTATTTAATTACAAACTGAAAGTTATATTTTCCTGACGGAATCATAAATTTCGGTAGGGTTTCAGATAAAGTAGCTCCTACACTCATCTGAATCAAATCAAGATTTAACGTATAAAATCCTTGCTTTTTTAAATCGTACGGATGTTTTGCCTTTGCTATGTTTTGAGCACTGTACGGCCAAATACTAAAACCAAATTCTGGAGAACCGTTAATTTTAAACGTTGCTCCTTTAGATGATAGTTTTAACCATCTAACATCTGACCTGTTTGCGTTTTCTTGTGGTAAAATATAATTATAGAATAAATCATCTGTTTTAAAAGTAAACTCATCAACGTCCGTACCTCTTTTTCTATCAACATAATTTTCCCAAGGACCTCGTCCATAAAACTCTGTTTTAATAAAATCTTTAGACACTCCCATTGTCATACCAAATCTTATTAAACCAGGTAAAGATTCTTTTGCATCCATATTCATAGAAACCAACACTCTACCATCGCTTAAAAAGGTATATTTTGTTATTAAAGTCACCTCATCTTTATAAGTACTTTTAGCAGTAACAATTGCTTCGTTATTGTTATTCGTTACAAAATCTACTGCATTTACCTTTAGCTTTTCATACATCTCATTCCAAACTATATAAGACTTTTTAAACAATTTTCTACTAGCTCCTCTTAAGTCGTTATCTATTGGAGGTCTAGAAAAGTTTGGTTTTAAAGGGCTTGCTAAAGTCTCTATTTTCCCCTTTACTAAAGATGTTAGTTCTCCTGTTTTTTTAGATACTTTAGCAGAAAAACGTTTTCCTTTTACAGTAATCACATCGTCCGTACTCACTACAGAGACTGCCGATTTAGAGGTAGAAGATGCTTGTAATGTATAAGTTCTAGGTTTTAAAAGTATTTGCTCTTTAGCCACTTCAAAACCTTTAGTTGCCCAAAAGCGATTTTCTTTTTCTTGAACACTTATCTTTAACCAATATTCGCTGTTTTTATTAAACTTTACTTTTCTAAAAGGTACCGTTATTAGTTTACTACTATTAGGATTTACATTAATGTTATTTAAAGTTCCTGACTGTAACTCTTTACCATCCTCAGACACTGTCCATTTAACTGTGTATTCATTTAAATTTGTAATGTTTAAATGATTTTTGGCTCTAATAATACCTTTTTGAATATTAACGTTTTCAAAATTAAAAGGTTGAAATACATATTTACATTCCCAGGCATGTGGATTGGGTTGTCTATCTGGCGAAAACACCCCATTAATACAAAAATTACTATCGTTAGGAGCATCTCCAAAATCGCCTCCATAGGCATAAAACATAGATCCATCTGTATGTTTTTTCTCTAAACCTTGATCAATCATATCCCAAATAAATCCACCAATAAGGTTTCTTTTGGCATGTATTAAATCCCAATACTCACCTAAACCTCCTACAGAATTCCCCATAGCATGTGCATATTCACACATAATAATAGGTCTATTAATGTGAGGACTTTCCGACATTGATTTTAGTTGATATAGTTCTGGATACATTCTACTTAACACATCTACATATTTTGGATCATCTGGGTTTGCATGAGCCGGTCCTCTAAAAGCCAATTGTCCTTGCCTACCTTCTTTATAATACGGGCTTGTAGGATCTCCTTGAGCTCCTTCGTAATGTACAAATCTTGACGGATCAAAATCTTTAACCCAAGATGCAGCAGAAGCAAAAGCTGGCCCAGTACCTGATTCGTTCCCCATAGACCAAGAAATAATAGAAGGATGATTTTTATCTCTTTCTACCATTCTTATTACTCTACTTAAAATTGGAATAGACCAGTTGGGTTGTTGGGGTAAAAAACTACCTAAATGATGGCATTCAATATTCGCCTCGTCCATTACATAAATACCATATTTATCACACAATTCGTAAAAATAAGGGTCGTTTGGGTAATGTGATGTTCTTACCGCATTAAAATTAAATTGTTTTAACAACTTAACATCTGCTTCTAAATCTTCTCTTGTTAATGCTTTACCTCTAACCGGATGATGATCGTGGCGGTTTACCCCCATAATTTTAACAACCTTACCATTTACTAAAAGTTGATTATCTTTATCAAATTCTATTTTTCTAAATCCAATTTTATGGCTTCTTGCCTCTACTACATTTCCTTTGGGGTCCTTTACTTCAAAAACTAAAGAATACAAATACGGATGTTCATTAGACCATTTTTCAGGACTTTTAATCTTGGCTTCTAATAAGGCAAACTTAGTAATATCTCTCTGTGCCCATCTTTCATTATAAATACTTTCTACAGTAGTTTTTATAGGCTTCTCTAAAACTTTACGATTCTGTGCATCGTACAACATGGCAGACAACGTCCAACCTCCTAATTTATATAGATCTTTATCGGTTCTTATTTCTGGTCTTATCTCTAAGATGGCATCTTCTAATTTAGAATCAAATTTTGTACGAACAAAAAAGTCATTCAAGGCTACTTTAGGCTGTGCTAACAACATAACATCTCTATGAATACCACTCAACCTCCACATGTCTTGATCCTCTAAATAACTCCCATCACTCCATCTAAAGACTTGAACTGCTAATCTGTTTTTTCCTTTTTGTAAATACTGAGTTATATCAAATTCAGCAGCCAAACGACTCCCTTGGCTATACCCCACCTTTTTACCATTTACCCAAATATAAAATGCCGAAGAAACACCTCCAAAATGTAAGATTATAGATTGATTGTTCCAATTTGACGGTACTTCAAAATCTCTATAATAACTACCTACAGGATTGTCTCTATAAATTTTAGGAGGTCTAGGAGGCAATGGCCCCATGTAGGTTTGTTTATTCTTTGGAATATTTAAAATATTAGGTGTAAAAGGATAGATAATGTTTGTATATATAGGTTGTCCAAACCCTTGTAACTCCCAATTAGAGGGTACATTTATAGTGGCCCAGTCTTTACCTGCAAAACTTTTCGTCATAAAATCCAACGGACGCTCTTTGGTTTTACCCACATAATTAAATTTCCATACGCCGTTCAACGATTTTACTCGTGAAACCGTTCTATCGTCCTTTAAAGCATCTTCTGCATTTAAATAGGAATACGAAGCAACTCTAGCTTCCATTTTATTTTGTTCAAACATTAACTCATTTTCCCAATCATTTTGATGTTGAGAAAAGGCAGATGTAAACACTAATAACAAACTAGCCTTTAATAATTTAATTTTCATTTTCTTAAGAAATATATTTTACATTGTTAAATAACAAAAGTTTGTTGCCTGATTTACACCTCAGCAACAAACTTTAAAATTATTTTAATAGTAACAATTAAGTGTTCGCTAAAATTAATTTTTAGATATCGGCTTATTTAATTTCGTAATCTTTTAGTTTTCAAAAAGTGTATTCCCTGTATAAGCACGGAAAAAATTTAGGCTTATAAAACAGTATCCTTAATCTTTTACTATTAATAATAAGTAAAAAGTAACTTTTAATTAATTTATAGCATAAACATTAAATTTTTAAAACAAAGAAAGCTAAAAAATACAATTTATCAATTGTTATACTTGCTTTTTATTTGTAACTCTAAAAACATTTATAATTCGTTCTTCCTTTGATTAACCTCTGTAACAATAAGTCTTTCCATCGTTTTGTTATAAAATACTAAAGTTAAAAAACTAATGAATAATCTATTAGGAATTACATATTCGCTGTAAAATAATTATAGTCTTTTAACACCCTACTTAAAAAGTTAATAGTCGAAATATCTGGGTGTGGTTCTTCCCCTATCACAGCAATTACCTTTTCTTTTAACGTTAATAAGGTTTTATGGTCATTATTTTGTTTTGCTCTTGTAAAATTCTCTTTTATTATTCTTATATCATTATCGGATAGTTTTATTACAGAAAAATATACTGGCTTATAATTTTCATCTATTTCTTCTAAAATAGTGTGGTCTATAGTTACTTTATTTTTTAAACTAATTACAGAAGTACCTGCTGCCATATCTCCTAAACGCTGATGTTTTTTAGAATTTCCAATACTCAATAATGCTATAATACCAGGAAATATAAATCCAAAATCAATATCTATTATTCGCATTACCCAACGAATAAAAAAATCTAAAAAGCTAGCTCTAAACCCATCTATTTTTACCACTTTAATTTTAATTAATCGTTTCCCTATAGTTTGCCCTTGTAATAAAATTTCTTGCACTAAGGTGTAAAAAATAATTGGCAATCCTAATAAAATAATTACTGCCATAAAACCCCAAGGATCTTTACTATATGCTGGTAATATTTTTGCTCCTCCATTATTTTCCAATTTCACAAAAACAAAGACCAATACTCCTGCATAGGCTACTTTAATAAGTCCGTCGATAATATACGCTAAAATACGTTGTCCCAAATCTGCTGTTCTAAAATTTATATTTACATTTTGTGTGGTAGTTATTTGTATTTCTGACATTATATTTTGTTATTTGTTAGTATATGAGAGAAGTTGCCTTTATTAAACAAAATAAAGAAAAATGGTTGCAATTTGAAAAAGCAATTCAACAAAAAAAAGTTGAAAACCCTGACGAGTTATCTCAACTCTATTTACAACTTATTAACGATTTAGCTTACGCACAAACTTACTACAAAAAAAGTAAGTTAATTATATATTTAAACGATCTTGCCGTACAAGTATATCAAAAAATTTATCAAACTAAGCGAGAAGATACTAATGCGTTAGTTCACTTTTTTAAAATCGAAATCCCCCTTATTGTACATCAACATAGACGTTATGTTCTTTATGCTTTTATATTTTTCATAATAGCAACATTTATTGGTATTATTTCTGCTGCAAATGAAGATTCTTTTGTTCGCCTTATTCTTGGAAACGAATATGTAAACCAAACATTACAAAATATAGAAAACGGCGACCCTGTTGCTGTTTATAAAAGTGGAAGTAATTGGGGAAGCTTTATTGGAATAACATTTAACAACCTTAAAGTTGGACTTACTAGTTTTGTATATGGAGTTACAGGTGGTATTGGCACAGCATATATTCAATTATTTAACGGAATTATGCTAGGGTCTTTTCAATACTTTTTTTATAAACAAGGGGTCTTAGTAGAAAGTATGAAAGGTATCTGGATTCATGGAGCTATGGAAATTTTTGCTATAGTAATCGAAGGTGCTGCTGGTTTTATTTTAGGGGCTAGCATTTTGTTTCCAAAAACCTATTCCCGTTTTACTTCTTTTAAAATAGGGATGCGTAATAGCATTAAAATTGTAATAAGTACTATGCCCTTTACTATTGCTGCTGGATTTTTAGAGGGTTTCATTACTCGATATTCTAACACAATGCCACTATTTTTAGCACTTGTAATAATCTTTGGAACGTTATCTTTAATTACCTGTTATTATCTAATCTATCCATTTATAGTACATAAAAAACTTTTTTCTATTAATGAAGAGTAGACAAGCACACATATTAAAACTCTCCCTTTTAATTGGATTTATGAGGTTTTTTAACGCTATAGGACAAACTGTTTATAAGGTTCCTAATCGGCCTATAAATATTAGGTCTCTACCTTTAGGCTATAAAGAATTCTATTCTGGAAAAGATTTTGATTACGTGGATCACATTTCATTTTGGCAAAAACTAAAAGCTTGGTTATTTGAAAAGTTTATCCGCTTTTTTAGCTTAAAAAGTAAAAACGCTTACGAGACTTTTGAAATTCTCAAATTTATATTCTTTGCTATTATAATAATTGCAGTAATTTATTATATCGTAAAGCTAATTATAAACAAAGAAGGCCGTTGGTTGTTTTCTAAAAATAAGGAAGCTAAAAATGCCATAGACTATGAAGAAGTTCAAAACATACAAGAATTAGATTTTAAATCCTTAATCTCTGAAGCCGAAGACAATACTAATTACCGATTGGCAATCAAGTTTTATTATCTATATATTCTTAAAAAAATGGATGAATCAGAAATTATAAACTATGATTCTCAAAAAACATCTCATGATTACTTATTGCAGTTAGAAACCACAAAATATTATCAAAATTTTAGTAAAGTAGCTTACTATTATACTTATATATGGTATGGCGAGTTTAAAATTGATACTCAAGAATACAAAACCGCCTCTTCAAAATTTACTATACTTTTAAATCAGTTAGGAAATGGATAAGAAATACATTGTTATAATTTTAGGGCTACTATTACTTACCTCTATTTTTCTTTTTTTCGACAAAAGTAATACAGTAGACTGGTCCGTTACTTATAACGAAGAAGGCACTAATCCTATGGATACTAAAGTGTTTTTTGAGCAACTCCCAAATTGGTTTAACAATCAAAAAATCACAAAATTGTATACCACATTCTATGAGTTCGAAAAAAAGCTAACTGAAGACGAATTTTATGAAAAGCGAAATTACATAAGTATTTCTGGCGATTATAATATAGATAAACCTTCTTTTGAATCGTTGTTAAATTATATTAAAAAAGGTAATCAAGCACTTATTGTTGCACATAATTTTCCTCAATTTATGAAAGATACTTTGGGTTTCGAATTAGGTTACAATAATGTCGTATTAAGTACTATTAAGAAAGGTGCTTATCTAAACCATCGTAACGATAGTTTATATTTTACTCAAAAAAATCCTTTTGGAGATGCGTTTGTCAACGATTCTATTAATGTAAAACAATTAGGCTATTCTTATAATGAATTCTGTGAAGAGCAATCTAATTTTGTAGGCATCCCATATTATAACGGGATTTTTTATCTACACACTACTCCCGAGTTATTTACCAACTATCAGTTACTCGAAGCTAAAAAAAGCACCTACTGGGATCATATAATGTCTTTTCTTCCAGAATTACCAGTACTTTTCGAAAAAAATATTAAAATTGATCCAGCTTTAAATAATGGTCCTCTAAGTTTTATATTATCTAAACCCGCTTTACATTGGGCATTTTATATTGCTTTAATTACTATACTTATATTTATGTTATTTACCGCCAAACGCAAACAGCGTATTATCCCAATTATACAACCCTTAAAAAACACCACTACTGAATTTGTACAAACAGTAAGTACTTTACATTTAGAATCGGAAGATTATAATGGAATAATTCAAAAAAACATCAATTATTTTTTAGAACATGTACGCAATCATTTTTATTTACCTACCGATAATTTGAATAGTGATTTTATAAAGAAATTAGCACAAAAATCGGGGAAATCATTAGATGAAACTGAGCGATTAATTACATTAATTATAAAAATGAAAGCTCATACTTTTAGTACACCTGATCCCCTAAAAAAATTAAATACAGAACTCGAAAACTTCTATAAAAAATCTTAAATACTAGTGTATGGAAAATGATATTCAATTTAATAGTAGGTTAAACCTACAAGAGCTACACCAAAGTGTACTAGAAATTAAGACTGAATTAGCTAAAGTAATTGTTGGACAAAAGCACTTGGTAAATTTATTACTCACAGCATTATTAGCAGAAGGCCATGTATTATTGGAAGGTGCTCCTGGAGTTGCTAAAACCATTACTGCTAAATTATTAGCCAAATCTTTAAAGGTAGATTTCAGCCGAGTGCAGTTTACACCCGACCTTATGCCTTCTGATGTATTAGGAACATCTATTTTCAATTTAAAATCTTCAGAGTTCGAATTTAAAAAAGGTCCTATTTTTTCTAATATCGTATTAGCTGATGAAATAAATAGAGCCCCTGCAAAAACACAAGCTGCTCTTTTTGAAGTAATGGAGGAACGACAAGTTACTATGGATGGAACTCGCTATAAATTAGAAGCTCCATATATTATTTTAGCCACACAAAACCCTATAGAACAAGAAGGAACTTATCGCCTTCCCGAAGCACAGTTAGATCGTTTTTTGTTTAAAATAACTATAGATTACCCCAATTTAGAAGAAGAAATAGAAATTATTACACGAGAACATGGGCTGTCGGAAACCAAATTAGATCAGATTAGCACCATATTATCAAGTGAAAAAATTATTGAATATCAAACATTGATCCATCAGATTATAGTTGAGCCACATCTTATTCAATATATTGCTGCTATTGTGTTAAACACCCGTACTAATCCATTCTTATACCTTGGAGCCTCTCCTAGGGCTTCAATTGCATTACTTAAAGCTAGTAAAGCTTTTGCTGCTATTAATGGCCGTGATTTTGTAACACCAGAAGATATTAAACAAATTTCCGTTCCTGTGCTACAACATCGTATTATTATTACGCCAGAACGTGAAATGGAAGGAATTACCACTGCTCAAGTAGTTTCTGATATATTACAAACTGTAGAAATTCCTAAATAAATCTATGCCCACAGAAAAAGTAGGATATAATACTAAAAAAAGAGCTCCCTTAATTCAGCTTTTGTTTGACCTCTTTTTAAACAACCGTTTTTTTTACGGGATGTTCTCTATTGCTATATTGTTTATTCTTGGTTATATTTTCCCAAGCCTTTTCAATATTGCCAAATTACTTCTATTCGGCTTTTTACTCCTAGTGTTATTAGATATTATTTTATTATTCAAAGATAAAAAAGGAATTGTAGCTTCCCGAGAACTCCCTGAGAAATTTTCTAATGGCGACCCTAATCCCGTTAAAATTCAATTAAAAAACAACTACCCAATAGATGTTTATTTAACTATTATAGACGAACTTCCAGAACAATTTCAACATCGCAATTTCAATATTTCACAATCATTAAAAAGTAATGATATTAAAACTGTTTCTTATGATATTACCCCATTAGAGCGAGGTGAGTATTATTTTGGGTCTTTACATTGTTTTACTACTACAAAGTTAGGTTTTGCCATGCGCCGTTTCACCTTTATAGCAGATGAAATGGTTAAAGTATATCCTAGTTTTTTACAACTCAAAAAATTTGAATTAATTTCTTTTAACTCGTCTAATCTTGAATTTGGAATAAAAAAAATTAGAAAAATTGGAAATTCTTTTGAATTCGAACAAATTAAAGATTACGTACAAGGAGATAATATTAAAGATATCAACTGGAAAGCCACTGCCAAGCGCAATCAATTAATGGTAAATCAATTTCAGGATGAAAAATCACAACAAGTATATTCTATAATAGACAAAGGGCGTGTTATGAAAATGCCTTTTAATGGTCTTAGCTTATTGGATTATGCCATCAATGCCTCGTTAGTAATTAGTAGTATTGTGTTACGCAAGGCCGACAAAGCTGGAATGTTTTCCTTTTCAAAAAAAACGGAAAATTTTGTGAGTGCAGAACGAAGAAATTCACAAATGAATTTAATTTTAGAATCACTCTACAATGTGAATACCAATTATGATGAGTCCGATTTTGGAAATTTATATAGTATTGTAAAACGTAAAATAACACATCGTAGTTTACTCCTTCTTTACACCAACTTTGAAAGTTTAGACGCTGTACACAGGCAACTAAATTACCTTCGAGCTTTAAATAAAAGTCATTTATTAGTGGTTATTTTCTTTAAAAATAATGAGCTAGAGGATTTACGAAAACAAAAAGCCAATACTACTCAAGAAATTTTTGATAAAGCTATTGCTGAAAAATTTAGTTATGATAAACGACTTATTGTTGCAGAGCTTAAAAAATATGGCATACAATCAATACTTACCAGACCCGAATACCTAACAATTGATACTATTAATAAATATTTAGAAATTAAAGCCAAAGGATTATTATAGGGGACTTCTAAAAACTATTTTCCCCCGCCCAATAACTTTTCTTAACTTTTTTAAATTTCAAAAGCAACTTTGATTTTTCAAGTAAAAACCTGTTTATCAATAATTTATTGATTTATCATTTTAAGTTTAGACAGTTTTATTTATTGATTTTTAGGTCGTTAACTGAATTTTTCTAAACATATTATAGGTTAAATTCATTAATCCTATCACTGTTTCTGCTCTTTT
>CALLUJ010000147.1 GCA_938011245.1 uncultured Aquimarina sp.
GAATCGGTACACGCATCTTTATCAATTAAAATTTAAAACCATGAAAACCATATCAATTTTAGGGCTTATAGCCTTTGTCATTACTTCGATACTAGCTACTGCTTGTAGCAAAGAAAACTTAGACATTCAACAAGCTTATACATACAAATTAACCCATTTGCCAATCCCTGAAGTAATTGCCGAAAAGGGCACTATAGAGATACGTTGTACTTTGGAAAAACAAGGAGATTATGACAATGCCAATTTCAAGATTCGCTTTTTTCAGAATGAAGGAAATGGATGGTTATTTTTAGAAGAGACTCCTCTAGCTATTGCAAATGATTTGTATCCTCTTGATAAGGATACCTTTCGATTGTATTATACGGCTAATTCTACTGAAAATCATCAATTTGATGTGTATATAGAGGATAACTTCGGGCAATCCGAAAAAGTGAGTTTTGAATTTAGGACACAGGAAGACGAGTAGCTTTTTTAAAATTCAAACAATAAAAAACCCTCCTAAAAAGAGAGTTTTAGTTTTACATCCAAGAGATGTTTGTCCTAACCAATGAAGTTAACTACTACTATTCAAATATATGTAAAAAGAAAAAAGTAATCAGAAAATAATTAAGGGGAAAAACACCTTAATAATACAGAGAATAAAGTAAATAAAAATAAGCCCCAAAAGGGGCTTATTTTATTAATAGAAACAATATACGGGAATTATTAAAAAAATTAAATAACTTTTTCGATACTACGACACACTATCTACAATAAGTCACAAAAAAAGCTCTTCAAAAATGAAAAGCTTTTTTAAAACAAAATTTTTGTTATCGGGGGAGATAAACTATTTAGGTGCAATATAGATGGAATTTTATTTGAAAAAGGAAGGAAAAACACCTTTTAAATTCTAAAAAAAGAAAAAGCCAAACAAACCAATTAGAGAGCATTCTGTTTCAATGAAAAGAAAAATTAAAGCATAAAAAAACTCTCGTAAAGAGAGTTAAAAGCTTTTGATACTATTCCTCTAAGAATATCTTAAAAACTGATAATCAAAAATAATAACTAGCTAGAAAATAAGTAAGGGGAAAAACACCTTAAAACAAATAGTACTCTTAAAAATAATAAAGAGTTATTAAGTCCAAGCGAAGTTTTTTGCTTCTTTTTTGCTTCGCAATTATTTAAAAAAGAAGTTCAAAAGAGTACGTAAAAACACCTCCTTTCTAAATTACTTAATTGTCCTTTATAGTATATATCATGTGTGTTGTGAAAATCATATATTAAATGTATTTCTCTTCATTTAATATATGATTTTAAAATATGTCATAGTTTCAATATTACAGAATATTGTTATCTGCAAAACTATAATAATTACCATTAGGCGCAAGTATCAAATGGTCTAAGACTTTAATATCAAATAGCTTTGATGCTTCTTTAATCTTGTTTGTTAACCTTTTGTCTGCATCACTAGGGGCTAGTTTTCCACTTGGATGATTATGCGTTAAAATTATAGCTACCGATAGTGATTTTAAAATAACGGCAAACAAAATTCGAAGGTCTATTAATGTGGCTGTAATTCCTCCTTGCGAAAGTTGATATACACCTTTGACCTTATTACTGTTGTTCAACAAAAGAACCTTAAAGCTTTCTTGAATCCCGATAGTATCTTTATCCCAATTTTCAAAAAGTAATTGAGCAGCAGATTTTGAACTATTAATTTTTTGCCATTTAGAAGATTTCAAACCTTGTTTATAGCTAATCTTTATTTCATTGATTTGTGATTTCATTGTTGTTTTCTTTTAAATAAAAAATCTGATTCTTAATACATTAATTTTTTAGTTGCGCTTCGTAATATTTGTCATCGTCATAATCGTCTTCATTATCTAAACAAACATCTCCATCACTATCTACACTAATACAATAACCTTGTAATCTCCATTTGTCATACTCCTTTTTTAAAGAGGAAATAGGAAATTCGCCTAACCTTTTCTGTTTATTAACATCAAATACATGAACGGTTGTTTTCATAGCTATAGTTTTATCGGTTGAGAATGAAACGTTTTTAGGTTTAGGAAAAAACCACGTGTATCGGTCATTCCGTTTCGTAGTAAATTCCATAGTAAAGAGCATCCCATTTGCGCAAGTGTTCCATTGATAAATAAATCTTGCTTTTCTAAGGCTTCTGCTAGTGAACAGCTTGGGGTATCGTCTGTATCTTCCGATTGCTTCAGTAACTCCCCAAACTCTTCGGTTACAAAAGGTAAATCTCCTATTGGGTGGTATTTTTTAGACGTTGGTTGTTCTAAATCGCCAACAGTTGCTAAAACGACTTGTCCTGTATGTTGACTGTTACCAAAATCCATCCAATATGTTGGTTTGTTATGAGAATGTCTTGAGCAAATCTCATTTTTTAAAATACCTGCTATTTCAAAACGAGATACCACACTATCTACACAAGAAATAGTAATAATAGCTTTTGCTTTGTCTTGATTATTCTCTAAATTATGTTCATTAAATCGTGTGGTTTCAGCTTTCCAATTCGTGCCAAAAAAACGATTTACCCGATTAATTAATACAATTGATTTATGTAAATCAAGTTCACACTCTGCAAACAATTGTCTTCCTAAATTGGCTTGTGTTACTATATCATCGTCCCACAAACGAACATCAAATCCAGCGTGGTCAAGTTCGTTTAAGGCATGATTCATTCGTGCCAAAGCAGTTACTACTTGTGAGCCTGTTCCTCCTGCTCCGATAAGATTTATAGTTATTGGATTGGTTGGCTGTATTAGTGTTTCATCTGTGTAATGTATGTTGGTTATAGTATTCATTAGAGAAGGTCTTTTAAGGTTTTGTGATTCTGTTTTAATACTTCTTTAGGAAATGGTTTGTCTGCACCTATCATATCTTGCCAAAGGCTTACCATATTCTTTTTTATCGGGTTGTAATCATCTAATAAATGACTGAAATAACTATTAAAAAATAGTATTTCCCATTCTTCTATAAATTCTTCTAAAGAAGATGCTTTTGCTACTTTAATGTTTACTGTTCCCATACAAATACTTCCGCTTTCGTACACATTGAAAAATGGAGCGTAGTAGAGTTTTGTTTTTAAAGTAGGTCGCCTTTTGCCTTTTATGGCATATACTGACAATTGATTTTTAGTGGCTTTCCAAACTAAAGTAGGTAGGTTTGCTATACCATTCGAAATCCCTAGTTTTTCAATAAAAAACAACTGCCTTTTTTGTGGTTTACTATACCAAATAACTTTTCCTTGCCCACTTGAATTGACACTTAAAACTGTACTTGACAAAATCCCTTTAGGGGTAAAACAAGCATTGTTTTGAAGCTGTTTGGTGTTAAGTGATTTACTTAGTCTTTGCGCTTCTCTTACCGTTAAAGGGTGGGCGTTAATTGGGCTTCCATGAGCATCCATATCAAACTGTTCTACATACGTTGTTTTAAAAGCGTCCTTTGATTGGTAAATAACTAAGGCTGAATGTGGATGATACATTCTTCCTAATTCTTCTGCTGTATAGTAATTCATTATGTTGCTTTTTAAGTTAATAATTGACATAGTTGGGTTATCAGTTTGAAAACTTTATTTTCAAAATCTAAATTTTCAGTAATCATTTTTCTTCCGTTAAAATGCTTTTGTATAGTAGGTTCTTCTATTTCCCCATATTCTGAAAAGTCGTTGTTCACTACTTCAAAAAGTTGGTCAAACACACTATCATTAGTATCTGCTACAAAGGAAATGTACTTGTCTATTGTGAGATACTCCTCTCCATAAGATTCTTGATAACCTCTATTGATGTTTAGATATATATGTCGGTTTTCATATTGTTTATATAGGTCAAAAAACTGCGTGGCAATGGTTACACATTTTTGGTCAAAATCATCTTCAACTCGAAAAGTTTGCAATCTACTTTCCCAATAGATTAGGTTTTCTTTAGATTGGATTTTCTGTAGTATGCAATCGCCTATGCACGTAGCTTTTCGAAGTTCTGATAGCGTTTTTTCTTTTTCTTCGCTGTCTTCTTCTTCACTATGCCATTCTGTTATCATATCATAAAACCAATACAAATAGCTATCGTCTTCTCTATAAAAAGGCACACCAACAACACGATATAGGTAGCAGAAAATGGATAATAATAATTGAGCAGATTGTTGTTTCTGTGGATTCTTTAACAACCGAAATAAGGGTACTATAGGGATATAATACAAACAGTTGCCTGTCTCGTATTTTTCAATAACTCTTACTGCTGTTTGCGCATCTTCTTGTACGATTTGTAAGGCATCAAAACAGTGGCTTTTTGAATGTTTTTTAAGTTGCTGTTCAGCATTCCAACACGCTAGAGAGAGGTTATACGGATAACTGTATTTTTTAGTTTCTAAAACGGAGATTTCGTAATGTTTTTCTAACTCAGAAACAGAATTGTAAAAATCACATTCCAATTGTTTTACTTCCTTTTTTGATAATTTAATTTGCGCTTCACCTACTTGTAGTTTTGGCAAAAAAGTCGTCTTTAAAAAACCATGGGGAGTTGGTCTATTGGAACTGACTGCCTTTTGTCTTTTTGGATTTCGCTGTGGTCTTTGGGACGTTGTAGAAATTCCATAAACTCGCCCAATTGTTGGTGTAATTGCTCTTGTCGTTTTTTGTTGGGCAATTGAATGGTGCCTTGTATGATGTTGCGTTGCATAATTCATTATTTTGCATTTTTTAAATACTCCATTCGCCATTCCAATTCCTCTAAATAATTTGCAAAATGGTTGGAACGGTCAATGGATTCTATTTTTAACATTGCGCTATAAATGTTTGTTATATTTTCTAAGGTTATTGTGCTTCCTATCATCCTTTTTAACCTTTAGTTCCCATCACACTTTCAAACCGATATTGTACGGTATCTTCATTTATCTTGGGGGCAGATATTTTTGCTGTGGTTAAAATGGGATAGGTGTTTGCATAAAAGTTTAGTACACTTTGTGGTGACCATTTTATGTTAGGGTCTGTCAATTGGATTTCTTGTCCTTTGTCTTTGAGTATAAAAACTCGTTGTAATTGTGTTGCTACTAACATAGTCTAGTTATTTATTAATTGTGATTTAAAAAGATTAGGTTCGAATTGGTCTGACAATTCTTTTCTACGTTTTCGGATTTCTTCGGCATGATTAGGAAAATCGTTAACCTCTGGTACTGCTGTCCATGCCTTGCGATATTCTTTTTCTACTTCTAACTTATCCGCTTTACTCATGGCTTGTTGGTACTTTTTTTCTTTAGCTTCTTGTTCTTTTTTCTCTTTATCTACTTTCTCTTTTTGCATTGCTGAATGACGTTTCGCATTTTCCTCTGCCTTTAGGTATTGTTCCATATTTACTAACAAAGCCGATGTTTGCTCTATAGGTTGCGTAATATTCTGAAAGAAACCGCTGTCTAAATCTTGTGAAGTTCCATTTAGAATAAGCGGTGCAATACTGTTCTTTGCTTGGTCTCCGCATTGCTCATTTTGTAATAGAACAGATACGATATAGTTTTCGGTGTCTGTTTTTTGAATGTTAATTTGTAAACTGCCTTCTATATTCATTTGAGCAATTTGATTGAAAAAATTTGTGTTCATTTTGATTTATTTTAAGTGATTAAATAATGGAGAATATCAAAGCAATTCCACCAAGAATACAAGCCCATTTAACGATTGTAAATGCTATTGATAAAGTGAAACTAAATACCCATCGTACTACAGAAACAGCTATTAAAAGTGAGATTACAATTACGACTTCTTTTGTAATGATATTTGATAGCAAATACCCTGTTCCTAGAAGTAGGAGTAGTTTGATAATGGTATGTCCTATATTCTTCAAGTATATTTTAGTGTACGTTCCCATTTTATGTAGTTTTAAGTTGTTGTAGTTCTATATTTTTAAGCCACGTATTAGCAAAGGCTACATTTTTAGCTACTGCTTCATGCCTAATGCCTTTTATTTTACCATCCTCAATAAATAGGTCTATTTGGTCTATTCTCATAAAATCATTACGATAGCTGTATGGCATTACAATGGAATCCTTTTCATTTTGAGCCAATAAAAAACACATTTCGGGGTCTGCCATTAAATCTCCGTTTTGCTCTTTGTAATGTGCGAGTGAATACATTTCAAACCCTTCTATTTCGTCAATTTTTTCAGCTGATAAAGCCATATATAATCCTTTCTTATTATCTAGTTCTATATGTCCGTTATTCTCTTTTATGAGTGCTACTATTTTTAAGAATATTTCGGTTGCTTTTCTGTTTATAATTTTCATTTTTATACGGTTTTAGTTATTCATAAATGATTTTAAATGGCGTTTAAAATGAGTTTTTTACATTCAATAGCTACCTTAGACAGATTGTCCTCCAAATATTCGACAGCATCTACTTTTTGTGCGGTTGATAACTTTTTAGCAAGTGTTTCTGCTTGTTTTCGTTGCCCGTTGATAATAGATAATAAGATGTGTTCGTAATAATCTGTTATTGTTTTGAAGTTGTACTCTTTCAATGTTTCTAATGATACCATAATGCTCGTTTTTTAAGAATTTTAATCCCTATTAAATTTTAAGGGGTGTTTGTTTCTCTTCTTACGTGCATAGCACAATAAATGAAGTGGGTTTTGTCAAGACTTTTAGTGAGAAATCAGGTGTGTTTGCGACGTAGTAAAATACTCGTATTTTCAAGGAAGTAGATCCCTTATTTATTGCTAAAACTTGTATAGTCTTGACAAGTTCCATAAGGATATTTAGCAGTTCTTTTGAAAGGTTTTGTGTTAGCGTGTACGGTGAGTTAAGCGATAAAAGCAAAAGGTTTCAAATTAGAAATGCTTATATCCTGCCAGTTTTTCGTTGTCCCGAAAAATGACAAAGGCTTCATTTATTATAAACCCCTTAAAATGTGTAAGTCCAATCTTGAATTTTTAAGAATTAGTGACAAAGGCTCAAGAAGAACTTGTTGCTAATTCAGTGAAGAAAATTTAGGGTTGGGCGGTCTAATTATATGATAAAAAAATCATTTAGTAGATTCTATATTTTTCAAAATCAAAGCCATTAAATGACATAAAACGCAAACTATTGTCAAAAATAAAATTTAAAACCACCCCTCTTTTTCTTAATCTATTTTCCCGCTATAACAGCAAAAAAAGCAAGTGAGTCTTACAAGTGATAAAATATTGAATGCCCTTTTGGAAGGCTTATCTATAAAAGATTTAGAAATTATTCTAAAACAGAAAAAAGATAAAGTATCTCCAAAACGTAAGCTTAAACCAATGACTAAAAAACAAAGGTTAAAAAATCACTATAGAAGTCTTCTTCTTTCTAGAGGTAATTTATACCCTTCTAAGCATACTGAATAGTAATGTTAGGCTACAGAATATATTTAAGTTTTTATTACAAACAGTTTTTGTATATTTTCTCAATCTCTTCTTTAAATATGTTAATTCTTGAATCATTAATTTCATTAAGATCATTTAACAACAAAACATAATGTTCTTTATGAAACCTTAATTTTCCATTTGCTATTGAATATAAAAATTCAAAGATTGCTTCCCCTTGTTGTTCATCTTTATGTTTTATGAAAGTTTTAATTAAAGAAAACATATTATTTGATTGAGTAAAACTTAAAGAATAATTTAATTCTTCAGGATTAGATGCTCTTAAAATAGATGCTTGAATTATACCGTCATTAAATCTATTAAAAATAAAAGGGTCTATTAAATTTCTAACAAAATTTGTTTGAAACAGACCATTTTCATTGTCGTTTCTCATATTATTTAAAATACAAGATATTGTGAAGTAAACATCTGATTGTGATATATTTTTGTAATAATCATTATTATTGAAAAACGCAGAGTTTTTTCTAATTTCTAATTCTTTATTATTGTAATTGTTAAAAAATATTTGGTTACTCCCACCTTTAGTTATCTCACTATCAAATAAATTAATAATGTTTATTCTCTCGTTTATGAATTCAATTGGCTCATCTAAATCTTGTTGAATTTCTTTTAAAAAATTCAATTCTATTTCCCAAGATGTTTGAGTATTTGAATTATCACAATTTATATTTTCTATTTCAACATATGTACTGTTTTCAGATCCATATAAGCCATACTTTATATTTGTTTTTAACTCTTTAGTTTTTTGTTTACTACTTGTTCTATTAATACCTATAAAATAAATTAACCTTATTTTTTCGAAGTTCCTAAAATACCTACTTAAGTACAACAAGTTTTTACCATTACTAATACAAGAACCAACTATTAAAATAGAGCCTATTAGATTTTCATCAATACTATGCTCACTTAATTCAGATTGATTAATTATTGTTAACTCTTTTAAGTTTACATAGCCTTTAATTTCATTTAAAATATATTCAGCCAATTTTTCTGAACCTTTATCATTTAGGTGTACTATATACTTGATAGAAGCAGGTATATATTGCTGAATATAAGAGTCTAATTTATTTTTATGAAGTTTAAAAGAGTTGATTTTAGAAATGATGTTTTCATAATCAATGTATACATTGTATTTTTTCCTAGAAATTGTATTTTCACTAAATGATATTTTAAGGGAAGTGCCAATATCATTTTGAAATTTGAATTGTTCTACAAAATCCTTTAAATTTTTTGTTATATAATTAACTGAAATATTTTTAGTGTTAATTATAGGTTCATCTATACTAAACGAATCACCTAATATTTTAATAGGGGCAGAATTATTTTCACAATATAAGCACTTTTCATTTTTTGGTTTATATATTTTATATAATTCAAGACCATATCCAAAATCTGTATTTAATTCTAAATTACAAACAGCCCTTTCGTTTATTACTTCAGATTTTTTTTCTATCGGGAGGTAAAATAATACGCAAATTTCACTTGAAAGAATTTCATTATGATTTGATTTTATATATTCTATTAATCCTCCAGAAGTTGAAGCTGAAATTAAAAAAATAGAATTATCATAAAAGGTAGAGTTTTTATTATATAATCCATCATATGATTTAAAAGACTCTACATTTATATCATTTGAATCGTTAAATCTTTTAATGTAATTTATGATAGAATAACCAATTACATTTATTGATAAAGTATCACAGTATATATTATTAAACTTTTTTCCTTTAAATAAATGTAACGTATTAATACCTATAAAATCAATTTCCGCTTTTTTCACCAAGACATTTGCTGTTCTCAAAAATTTTGAAGAATGTTTCCCAGAAGGAAAAACATAATGATGTGCCATTCCATTTGTTTCAACTAAACCGCCATTTTTGATAAATATATTTGCAAGACCTTTATTAATTATCTCTTTAATATTTTTCTTTAAAAAGATATTTTTTTTGAATAAAAGTTCATTTTCGTCATATTGGACATATAGTAAATTGTCGCTGAAAGAATCTTCTTGAACTTTTGGAATACTTTTAAAAATAAGTTCAATGTTCTCTTTGACATCTTTTTCTACATTTTTATTGTCAGAACTTGTAATAAATAACAAAGCATCTGTTTGACTAGATGTACTATAATGTTTAGTTAATTCTTGTTTTAAATTATTAAAATTGAAGTTAACGTCAGGGTTAAAAATAACAGTAATTTGATTGTAATCTTTTGACTTTACTTTTGAGTTGTAGATATAATATTTCCCCATCTAGTTAGAACTTTTAAAAGGATAAAGAATACTTAAATAAGAACCTGAAATTTTTTCAGACTCTTTAGGTATAAAATTATTTCTATTCCAATCCTCTAGCTTTAAGTCATCTAGTCGATTAATATCTATAGGAGTATATTCATCTTTAACTAAATTCCGATAAGCACAATATTTATCGGTAGATATTTTTATGAAACCTGTTTTATTTAAAATATTTAAGATTCTATCCAATCCTAAACCTTTTTTTGATTTTAAATTGGAAGTAGCTGATGTTTGATTTTTCACTAAACATCTTTTTAAAATTTCTAAATCCGTTAGATTTTCTTGGTTATTAAATTTTTCAATGAATCCTATACCCGAATCAAAAACCATAATTTCTAGATAATAGATATTTCCTTGATTATTAAGACTTCTTGATATAAGTGTTTCTTGATTAAAATATTCTGCTAATGGAGTATTAGAATAATTTTCAATTATTTTTTCTCTTTTATTATTGTAAAATTTTAAATAAACCCCTCTAATACTAGGAGATATAGGAACGCTAAAGGAGTCTGTTCTTCCCCATTCATATGTGTTTTTGGCAAGTTCATATACGATAGCTCCAATATCTTCAATTATATTTTCAATTTCTTCGGAATTATTTTTGTTGAATGTTAAGACATTATTTAATAGTACATTCCTTATTGAATCTATTATTTGAGTTTCATTATCATTAAATCCATTAGGATTTTCTAGAAGTTTAATTAAACCTTTGCTATCAGAAAAATGGTCTGTATTTGTAAGAATAAATTTACTACCCTTTAATCTAGATAGGGAGTTCATTTTTTTGAAGTAATCATTTTGGAATTCACGCAATTCGGATTTAACATTTTTTTTGTCTAACCCTATAAATCTTGCGGTATTCCATAGTAGTGATACGATTGGGTATATAAATTCTTGACCGTAAAGTGATTCTAGATTACTTTTAGTTAGTTCAAATTCGAAAACGACCTTTGTTATTTGGACTTTGTTATTAATTGTAATAATTAATTGTAATAAATCAGCAAGCAAACTAAACTTATACTTACTAATACTACTCGGAAGAATTATAGTTATTTCTTTAGAGTCTCCAGTATATGATAAAACACTTTTTTGAAGTGATTTTATTTTACTGTGAGTTACACTCTTTGGAATTTTTATTTCTATCATTACTTTTATTCAGTTGAGTTTTTATAATATCTTTGACTTCGTTGCATCCACAGGGACTAAATTAATAAATACAAACCAAATCCAGTTACTTCAAAAAGTTATACTTTCAACCCATTTTAAAGAACCAATAACCCACTATAATCTTCAGGAAGTTCTGCATCAATATCTTTTAAATATTCTTTAAGTGCTTTTAAGGTATAATGACCAGTTATAAGCATTAGTTTATCACAAGTCTCAGTGTAACTAAAATCTTCTCGTAATTTCCTAAAAAGCATTGTAATAAAAGTATGCCTAAAAGAATAAACTGTATATTCTCTTCCTAATTGAAGCGTTTTTCCTTGAGCAATCAGGTGTTTATTATATTTACTTTTTAGCTTACGAAATCTGGTAGTAAAATAATCTCTTCTACTAGTTTCTTTTGCTTCCCATTCTCCTCCTATACCATTTGGCGTAAATAAGAAATCTTCTTGCGTAGAAAAATCAAAATCCTTGATTTCATCTATAACGATATTAGGTATTATTTTAGTCTTACTACCTTTCTTTTTATTCTTGGTTCTGACAGTTAAAAGTTTTTGCGATAAAACAATATCTTTTACTCGCAAACGACAAACCTCTATAGGACGCAAAAAATTATAGGAAACAAACTGTACAAACAATAATAACAAAGGATCTTTTTCCTTCATATAGGAAAATAAACCTTCTAAAACTTCTAATGGATAAGTATCATGACTAACAGATTTTGTGTCAAGCACCTTAATAGTTTCTATAAAATTTCTTGGAATAACACGACTATCATCAAGCTCACCAAATAACGCACTCAATACGATACGCGTATTATTTCTATTTCGAGCGCTACTAGCCTTAACAATCCCTTCTAGATAGGTATTGACTATTTCTCTAGTGATACTTAAAATACTCTTATCTCCAAGATTCTTTTTTTCAAGATATTTTTTGAATTGATTACATCGACTTCGATAATCTGGTTTTGATGTTTCAGAAAGTGTACTGTTTTTTAAGTCGAGTGCATAATCCAAAGCTGCTATAGCAGTATATTCTAAAGATTGATTATTCAATTCCATTTCACCTTTATACGGGGAAGAACCTTCTTTCAATAACTCCAACAAGACTTCAGAGACAATCCCCAAGTGAAATAGTCTTTCCTGTTTTGTTTTATAATTTTTATTAATACTCATAGTAATAGGAGGCTGGCGAACCATAACTGGATTGCCGTTCTTACCTATGAGTTCTGGATGTGAATAAGAATAATAAACATACCATCTTTTGGAAAGGTCGAAGTTCTTTCCGCCATGGTATATTTTTGGTTCTGTATATTGTTTCTTCAATCCGTGTTTGTATGCGCTACTGTATGCGGTTTGCAATATATCAAAAAAAAAGCTCATTGAAAAAGGTTTTAAATACCTGTTTATCAATGAGCTTGCTTAGTAGCGGGAACTGGACTCGAACCAGTGACCTTCGGGTTATGAGCCCGACGAGCTACCTACTGCTCTATCCCGCGTTATAATCCTAAAAAATTCAACTTAGCTTTTAACTTTCGGCTC
>CALLUJ010000148.1 GCA_938011245.1 uncultured Aquimarina sp.
TAATATCTGCTAAATATTCTAAACAATCTAAATCCGTCTTAAATTTATCCGTGAAGTCTAAGATGTTTTCTCCTTTAAATAATTCCATAGAAGACTAATTTAATGATTATAATACAAGTATCTAAGTAAACACCTCTAAAATGTAAATAGAAAGTGAAGTTTCTATTTTAAGCTTAGTTTATTATGTATGTAAATAAAAAATAGCCTTTAACAACAAAGTCACCATTAAAAATGGTGACTTTGTTGTTAAAAGCTGTTTAAATAAAAACTCCTAATTACCCATTCATAGATATTAAAAACTCATCATTATTTCTCGTAGATTTAATTCTATCATTAATAGATTCCATAGCTTCTACAGGATTCATATCTGCTAAAAATTTACGCAATACCCACATTCGCTGAGAGGTTTTATCATCCAATAATAAGTCATCTCTACGTGTACTACTAGATACTAAATCAATAGCAGGGAATATTCTACGATTAGCTATCTTACGGTCTAATTGTAATTCCATATTACCAGTTCCTTTAAATTCTTCGAAAATAACTTCGTCCATTTTAGAACCTGTTTCTGTAAGTGCAGTAGCTATAATGGTTAACGAGCCACCTCCTTCAATATTTCTTGCTGCTCCAAAAAATCGTTTAGGTTTATGTAATGCATTTGCATCTACTCCTCCACTTAATATTTTACCACTAGCAGGTTGTACTGTGTTGTATGCTCTTGCCAAACGAGTTATAGAATCTAGTAAAATTACTACGTCATGTCCACATTCAACTAAACGCTTTGCTTTTTCTAATACTATATTAGCCACTTTTACGTGCTCATGTGCTTCTTTATCAAAGGTAGAAGCAATTACTTCTCCTTGGACGTGTCGCTGCATATCGGTAACTTCTTCTGGTCGTTCGTCTATTAAAAGAATCATTTGATAAACTTCTGGATGATTTGCAGCTATTCCATTAGCTACGTCTTTTAACAACATAGTCTTACCTGTTTTAGGCTGAGCTACAATCATTCCACGTTGTCCTTTTCCTATAGGCGCAAATAAATCCATAATACGCGTAGAAACACTACTTTGTCTATCTGCAATATTGAATTTTTCTTGAGGAAATAACGGAGTTAGATGCTCAAAAGAAACTCTATCTCTAACTACCTGTGGACTTAATCCGTTAATCTTATTTACTTTAATTAACGGGAAATATTTTTCTCCTTCCTTAGGAGGACGTACTTGTCCTAGTACAGTATCTCCTGTTTTTAAACCAAATAATCTAATTTGAGATTGCGAAACATACACATCGTCTGGAGAAGAAAGGTAGTTATAATCACTAGATCGTAAAAAACCATATCCATCTTGCATAATATCTAAAACCCCTTCACTTTCAATAATGGCATCAAATTCAAAATCGGGCTCTTTATAGCGATTACGATTATCTCTATTTCCTTTATTATCCTTATGGTTATTCTTGTTCCCATTTTTAGGATTACGATGATTGTTCCCTTTATTCCCTTCATTCTTCTCAAAACGAGCTTTCTTTTCTCGTTTTGGATCTTTGGATCTTTCTTCTCTAGAAACTGTTTCTACAGGTTTCGTTGGTTCTTTCTTCTTTTCAGTAGGAACCACTTTTTCAGTTACAACATCTTTAGTTTCTTCCTTTTCCACTCTTGCTCTAGGCTTTCGTTCACGTTTAGGCTTTTCTGCTAGAGGTGCTGTTTTAACTGTTTTATTTACATCCTCCTCTATTTCTACCGTAGTCTCTTTTATTACAGAAGCAACTTCTTTAGGAGCCGCTGCTTGAGTATCTAATATTTGATATACTAAATCTAATTTTTTTAGAGTTCGATATTTAGGGATGTTTAAGGCTTTAGCCATTTCCTGTAATTCAGGTAATTTCTTAGATTTTAATTCTGAAATTTCTAACATTTAATAAAATAATCTTGATTTTTAAAAGAGATAATAATTACGAAGTGTAATTTCCCATGAAGATTTTTTAGAGTTTTTTGAATAACTCCGTAATGCAATAATACAATAATATTTTAACTTTAAAACTTTATTTCTAAAAAAGAAAAAGTTACTTTTGCTGTAAAGTAATTATAATAGATGATTCAACGCATACAAAGCGCTTATTTATTAATCGCTGGATTGATTTCCGCTGGACTCGCCAACATATTGCCTACAGGGCATGACAATATTGGAGATTTTGGAACCCCTTTTTTATATGAGGGAATGCTATTATCTGGATTGCTATCGTTCTTATCCATATTTATTTTTAAAAATAGAAAGCTTCAATTTGTTTTGGGGCGAATAAACATATTATTAAACCTTATTTTACTAAGTGTTTTCGTGTATTTATCTCTAACTCTACCTGGAGAAACTCTAATTTCTGAGAAAGGTATTGGGCAGTTTATACCTATTATTACTATCGTTTTACTTGTGTTAGCCAATAAGGCTATTAAAAAGGATGAACAGCTTGTCAAATCTGTAGATCGATTACGTTAAACACCAACTTAGTACACTGTGTGTAAAAAACCAACGATATGCCATCGTTGGTTTTTTTATTTCCTAACATTTCCCATACAAACTCATCCTAAAAATATCTAACTTTACCTTCTATGAATAAAACGGTACACTTTCTTAATATGGGACTTAAAGACTATAAAGAGTCCTGGGAGTATCAAGAACATATTTTTCAAAATACAATAGCTTTAAAGCTTAAGAAAACTCGTGAAGATGCTTCCATTAAAACACCGAATTATTTACTTTTTGTAGAACATCCTCATGTATTTACTTTAGGTAAAAGCGGAGAAATTAATCATTTACTAACTTCTGAAAAAGAATTAAATTCTAAAGGAGTTACTTTTTATAAAACAAATCGCGGAGGAGATATTACCTATCATGGTCCTGGTCAAATAGTAGGATATCCTATTTTAGATTTAGATAACTTTTTTACAGACATACATAAATATCTTCGTTATTTAGAAGAAATGGTTATTCTTACTTTAGCGGAATATGGATTAACGGCTACACGAAGCAATGGTGAAACTGGTGTTTGGTTAGACGTGAATACTCCTTTTGCTCGCAAAATTTGTGCAATGGGTGTACGAGCTAGCAGATGGGTTACTATGCATGGATTTGCTTTAAATGTAAATACAGATTTAGGCTATTTCGATCACATTATTCCTTGTGGAATTAAAGGGAAAGGAGTTACTTCTTTAGAAGCTGAATTAAATAAAAGAATTCCGTTAATAGAAATTCAAGAAAAGTTATTGAAACACTTTAAAACTCTGTTTGAAGCCGAATTCTTATTTGATAACTAATTTATATTATTTATAAGCTTTCAAAATTTTTGTGGGAATACCTTTATCTACGATATTACCGTTTTTCATAATCCATACTTCTGTCGCTAATTGTTCAATTTCTATGGGGTGATGACTAATTAAAAATGTCGTCATTTTATATTGTTTGGCCACCTTTTTAGTTAAATTTATTAATTGTTGTCTCATTTCGTAATCTAAAGCTGTAAAAGGTTCGTCCAAAAGTAATAGAGTTGGCTTTTGAATTATTGCTCTTGCAATAGCCACTCTTTGTCGTTGTCCTCCCGATAGTGTATTTGGAAAAACATCCATTAGATTTTCAATCTCCATAAGATTTACTACCTCATCTAACAATTTAAAATCGGTATTTTTACCTTTTGAAAAAGTAAGTTGTTGTTTTACCGTCATATTGGGAAATAAAACACTTTGTTGTGTTACAAAACCAATGTTTCTTTCTTTTACGGCCTTAAATTCTTTTCGAGAATCGTTCCACCATATATCATCGTTTACTTTTATGTTTCCTTTGTCTGGAAACTCTAAGCCTGCTAATATTCTTAAAAGAGTACTCTTCCCTACTCCCGATTTCCCAAAAATAGCAGTAAAACTATAAGGTTTTATTTTTTCTTCAATACAAAGTGTAAATGTGTCATTTCCTCCTCTTAATGTTTTATATAAATTTATTTGAATCATTTTTTATTAAAATTTAATGACCAATTTACACTTGAACGATTATACACATATACACTTAATAGAATAATAAAACTTAGAAGTATTAAAACCAATGCGTACTGGTGTGCCCCTTCATAATCTAAGGATTCTACTTTTTCATAAATAGCAATAGATGCTACTTTTGTTTTATTGGGGATGCTTCCTCCTATCATTAATACTACTCCAAATTCGCCAATAGTGTGTGCAAAAGTGAGAACAATAGCTGTAATAATTGATGTTTTTATGTTGGGCAACAATACTTTTTTTAAGGTTTCAAATTTAGATTTTCCTAACAGCTTTGATGTTTCGAGATAAGCTTTTGGTATATTTTGCAATGCATTTTGAATAGGTTGCACCATAAACGGCAAACTGTATATTATAGAACCTAAAACAATACCTGTAAAAGAAAATGCTAATTGAACTCCAAAATATTTATTAAGCCAAATCCCTATACCTGAATTTGTATTAAAAATTAGCAGTAAATAAAAACCTAAAACTGTAGGGGGTAATATTAAAGGCATCGCAATAATAGCTTCTATAAGCACTTTATATTTGTTTTTTGAAAAAGCTAATGCATACGCTAAAGGCAAACCAATAATTAATAAACCAACGGTTGTACACGTAGCTAACTCTAAAGTTAATATTAAGGGTCTCCAATCTAGGTTATTTAGAAACATCGTAGCCATAAGATACTAAGATACGTTTTGCTGGTGTAGTTTGTAAATAAGAAACGAATTTTTCTGCTTGTGTGTGTTGAGTTGTATTCTTAGAAAGAATTAAAGTAGTATTAAATATAGGTTGATGTAACGAAGCTGGTATTTCGTATTTATAATACTCCTCTTTAAAACCTATGCTTTTTAATGTACTAAATGCTGTTAATCCTGCATCTACTGCGTTACTTTTTAAAAATTGATTTACTTGACTAATATTTTCTCCATAAACTATCTTTGAACTTAAAGTGGCTTTTATACTTAAGTTTTGAAATAGTTCTAAACTAGCCATGCCATAGGGTGCTAATTTAGGGTTTGCTATTGCTATCCGCTTAATATTTTGTTGTTTTAAAGCTTGTAAAAGGTTGCAGTGGGTATTTTTCTTTTTTGATACTAATAATGCTAATTTTCCCTTTGCAAAAGTTTTTATTGAGTCTTTTAAATGTAGCTTGGCTTTTACATATGTTGAATATTTTTTATTTGCTGAAAAAAATATATCGTAAGGTGCTCCTACTTCAATTTGTGAAGCTAGCTTTCCTGAAGAAGCTGTGATTAATTCTATTTTTACTTGTTCTAATTTAGAAAACGTGATAATTAACTCTTCTAAAACAGGTCGTAAGCTAGATGCAGAGGCTATTCTTAATACACTATTTTTCTGTGTATTGCAAGAGATTAAAATTAATATTAATATAATGTAGGTTTTCAATGTCATTTCTTTTATAAAGATAGTAGTCTTTAAGTAAAGTTGTTAAACAAAAAATCCATCTCTTAAAAAAGAGATGGATTTTCAATATTATATAGTACTTTTAAGAAACTATTTTCCTAAAACTTCTGCTACTTTTTTACCTATTTCTGCTGGAGAATCTACTACATGAATTCCACATTCTCTCATAATTGCTTTTTTAGCTTCTGCAGTATCTTCTGAACCTCCAACTATGGCTCCGGCATGTCCCATTGTACGTCCTGCAGGTGCGGTTTCTCCTGCTATAAAACCAACTACTGGTTTTTTAGTTCCGCTAGCTTTTACCCAACGTGCTGCATCTGCTTCTAACTGACCTCCAATTTCTCCAATCATAACTACACATTCGGTCTCTGGATCGTTAATTAACAATTCTACAGCTTCTTTAGTGGTTGTACCTATAATTGGATCTCCACCAATACCTATTGCTGTAGTAATTCCTAATCCTTGTTTTACAACCTGATCTGCGGCTTCGTATGTTAATGTCCCAGATTTAGAAACAATACCTACCGTTCCTTTTTTAAATACAAAACCTGGCATAATCCCCACCTTAGCTTCTCCTGGAGTAATTACTCCTGGACAGTTAGGGCCTATTAACCTACAGTCTTTTCCTTTTATATAATCTGCTACCTTAACCATATCTGCTACAGGAATTCCTTCCGTAATTGCAATAATTACTTTAATCCCTGCATCTGCCGATTCCATAATAGCATCTGCCGCAAATGCTGGTGGTACAAAAATTAAAGACACATCTGCTTTTACCTTGGCTACAGCTTCTGCAACAGTATTAAATACTGGCTTATCTAAGTGAGTTTGTCCTCCTTTACCAGGGGTTACACCACCTACAACATTCGTTCCGTATTCAATCATTTGTGTAGCATGGAAAGTACCTTCACTACCTGTAAATCCTTGAACTATTATATTGGAATCTTTATTTACTAAAACACTCATGTTTGTATACTTAATTTTGTTATAAAAGTTCAGCTAAAGTAAGTATTAATCACTAAGTATTAAAGTGAAGTTTATTTAAATTTAAAAGAAAGTTATTTCTTCTTAACAAATGGAAAAATTATTTGTCTAAAAAAGGTTTTTGGAAACTCTTTTTCGTTATGAAATCCTAATTCTACATCCTTACCATCACTTGGTACAAAAGCTGTTTTAAATAAATAATCCCATATACTTAAACTTAATCCAAAGTTTACTCCAAACCGATGTTCTTTAGGCATTTTTTTAGCATGATGCCAAATATGCATCTTTGGGTTATTAAATATGTATTTAAATACTCCGTAATCCCAGCCTAAATTAGCATGATTTAAATGACCTATTCCAATAGCTATGATATGAATAATAAAAAAATCGTTTATCCCGAAACCTATAAGTGCTAGAGGAATATATTGTAATGTTTTATATACTATACTCTCCATCCAATGAAATCGTAAATGTGCTGCAAAACCCATCTCTTTTACTGAATGATGTAATTTATGAAATTCCCATAACCAAGGTATTCTATGTAAAAGCCTATGAATATTCCATTGCACAAAATCGGCTATTAAAAACATTATAGCAAACTGAAGTAGCTTAGGCCAACTAGCTATATTAATTGCTACAAGATTAGTTATCCCAATAGTCGATAACCCATCGTTAAATAATTCTACTACCACATTAGACAGTCCATTAAAGAGAATTAAGGAAAATAAGAAGAAATTAAAAAACATATAAAAACCATCTAACCAAAAGTCTTTACGAATTATAGATTGTTTTTTTCGCCAAGGGTTTCCTATTTCCAATACCCAAGTAAACAATGAAATTGCAATAAGCCAATATAAATAATTATGCCAAGAAGGTTGTAAGAGTTCTAATTTTAAGTACTGCCAATAACCTTGGTATGATTGTAAAAAAATATTCCAATACTTCATATTTAATGATATACTTTAACTATTTCTTTATTAGTTATCCACTTTCCCCATATTTTGTTGTAAGAATGTATAGAGTCTGTTTTGTGTGTCTGTTTTACAATTGTATGGTTATTATTTACCCATTCAAATATACCTCCATACATATTACTAACATTTGTATATCCTATATCTAATAACTTCTTAGCTATTTTTTCGCTGCGATAGCCCACAGAACAATAGACTATGATGGGTTGTTCTTTGGATACTTCTGAAACTTTATTTAAATTAAAGCTATCATACCCAACATGCTTAGCATTCGGAATATGGCTCACCTGATACTCTTTTAATTCTCTAGCATCTAAAAACAAGGTATTTTCTACTTGCTGTTGGGCTTTATTTATCGATATTTCGGGTACAGAATGGCTTAATAAAACAGATAATGTTGCTTGGTATAATTTATTAGTTACTTTTTGTTGTGCCCAATTTTGAGAATAAATCAAAATTAAACTTATCCACACTACTCTTTTCATTTCAAATTTAAACCCTCATTTGTTATAAATTTAGTAATAAATAATAAGTCAGTAAGGCTTGGTTGTAAAATTATTATAATTATCTGTATTGATTACATTATTTCTTTTTCTTTTTGACATACGCAAAGTCTTGGTCAAGTATTGTCATTTCTTTAGTCAGCTCGCTAATTGTTTGCCCTTTACTTTTCATTTGCTCATACTTAGCTAATCCTCTTTTAATAACAGATTCCATCTCTTGTTTTAAAGCTACGAGTTCTTGTTCGGCAAACTTCATAGATTCTTTTTTTGTAACAAGTTTTTGGATTCTTTTAAGCTTATACCTTTTCTTATCAACAGGTAATAATTTGACACCTGCTTTTACAATCCCCATCTGAGGAATAACATCTATTAAATATATTTTCCCTGCTTCTAAATCGGCTTCTACATATGACTTATTTTCTGACCTTGCCCAGAAAAGATGTTTACCTGGCTTACATTGGTATTTAATATACTTTGGACCATTAAATCTACCTATTGGAGAATCTCCATCAAAATAAGTAAAGTTAACTAAAGCCCCTAACGAACTTGCTCTAGTAAAGTAAACGATGGCATCTTTTTTTTCAATAGAATTTGTTTTTTGGGAAAAAATTAATGAGCTTTTTATGAAAAGTAATAGAAAAAAATATATTGTTCTCATTCTTATGTTATTTGTGAATTATTATAATATAAAACTAAAAGAAGATAAACTTATCAAAATTGGTTGTAAAATTATTGTAGATTTTTGACCTTTTCAATTAGTTCTGGAATTTGACGAATCGCAGCAATTTCTTTGTATTTAGAACGAAAATCGTCTGCTGGAATACCAAAATAATGCTTGTTTGCTGCTAAGGATTTACTAACTCCCGATTTTGCAGATATTACTACTTTATCGCCAATAGTTATACCACTGGTAATACCCACTTGCCCCCAAATAGTAACTTCATTTCCTATTTCCACACAACCTGCAATTCCTGTTTGAGAAGCTATTAAGCATTTTTCTCCAATTATAGTATCGTGACCTACATGTACTTGATTGTCTATTTTGGTTCCTTGTTTGAGGTGAGTAATGGCTGAAACTCCTCTATCTATTGTACAACTAGATCCCACATGTACGTTATCTTCTATTTTTACAATTCCACTGGAAAGTAATTGATCGAAACCTTCGGGTCTATTTTTATAATAAAAAGCATCTGACCCTAGCACGGTATTGGCTTGTACTACTACATTAGTACCTATTTCTGTAGAATCATAAATAGATACATTTGCATGGATTACAGTATTATCTCCTATAACTACATTATTTCCTATAAAAACACCTGGCTGCAACACTACATTATTTCCAATTTTGGCACTAGGTGCTACGTATGTTTCTGCTTTTTGGAAAGGCTTAAAAAAACTAGTTAATATATTAAAATCACGAAAAGGATCTTCCGAAATTAATAATGCTTTTCCTTGGGGGCAATCCACCTCTTTATTTATCAATACTACAGTAGCAGCACTTTGTAATGCCTTATCATAGTATTTAGGGTGATCTACAAATACAATATTACCTGCTACTACTCTATGGATTTCGTTACAGCCCGTTATTAAAAAATCGGAATCACCCACATAAAAACATTGTAATATATTCGCTATTTGTTTTAATGTATAAGGCTGTGGAAAATTCATATTAATTGTGTTAACGTAAAATTAAAAAAGCACAAAGCATTAAACAATTTATTCTAATACTTTGTACTTTTTACTATAAATCAATTATTTAGTTCTAAAAGATTATTCTTTTACTCTTTCTTTATAAGTACCTTTTGCTGTTTCAATCTTAATCTTATCGCCTTCATTAATAAATAAAGGTACCATTACTTCTGCTCCTGTTTCTACTGTTGCTGGCTTAGTGGCGTTGGTTGCTGTATTTCCTTTTACCCCTGGCTCTGTAGCAGTAACTTCTAAAATTACTGTTTGAGGCATTTCTACAGAAAGAGGCATTCCGTCTTCCGAATTAATAATTACAGTAACTACATCTCCTTCTTTTAATAAATCGGGTCTATCTATAGCCGATTCTTGTAATGCAATTTGAGAATAATCTTCTTGATTCATTAAATGATAACCTTCTGCATCATTATATAAAAATTGAAATTTATGAGTTTCTACACGAACTTCATCAATTTTATGTCCCGCAGAAAATGTATTATCAATTACTTTTCCTGAAGTTACACTTTTTAATTTGGTACGCACAAAAGCAGGTCCTTTACCTGGTTTAACATGTAAAAATTCTATTATTTTAAAAATATCGTGGTTGTAACGAATACATAAACCATTTCTAATATCACTTGTACTTGCCATGCTAACTTTTATAATTAGTTATTACTTATTCTGGTTGAAATACCCTTTCATTATTCCTCGTTGCGAATCTTTAATAAATTGAAGAATTTCATCGCGTTCGGAACTTGCTTGTACTTCTGCTTCAATAATGGAAACAGCTTGGGTATTGTTATAATTTTTTTGATATAAAATTCTATATATATCCTGTATTTCTCTAATTTTTTCCACAGGAAATCCTCTTCGGCGTAAGCCTACTGAATTAATCCCCACATAGGATAAAGGTTCTCTACCTGCCTTTACAAATGGAGGGACATCTTTTCTTACTAAAGATCCTCCCGTTACAAAGGCATGGCTTCCAACACTACAAAATTGATTTATTGCCACCATTCCTGCTAATACTACATAGTCTCCTATTGTTATGTGTCCTGCTAAGGTACTGTTATTAGAAAAAATACAATGATTACCCACAATACAATCGTGTGCAATATGGCTATAAGCCATAATCCAACAGTCATTACCTATCTGTGTCTTCATTCTATCTGAAGTTCCTCTATTTATAGTAACACACTCTCTAATGGTTGTTCCATCTCCTATTATAGTAACTGTATCTTCATCATTAAATTTTTTATCTTGAGGTACTGCAGAGATAACAGCTCCAGGAAAAATATTACAATTTTTTCCAATACGGGCACCTTCCATTATGGTTACATTAGAACCAATCCATGTACCGTCTCCAATAACCACATTATTGTGTATCGTTGTAAAAGGTTCTATTACTACGTTTTTGGCTATTTTTGCACCTGGATGTACATAAGCTAAGGGTTGATTCATAATTATGATTATTTCCTATTAGGTTATTTATTTTTTGTCTTTACAATTTGTGCCATCAACTCTGCTTCGGAAACCAACTTACCGTTGGCATATGCTTTACCTGCCATATGGCAAATTCCTCTTCTAATAGGAGTAATTAAATTTAAATCGAAAATTAAGGTATCGCCTGGTAATACTTGCTGTTTAAACTTAACATTATCTATTTTCATAAAAAAAGTAAGATAATTTTCTGGATCTGGCACTAAACTTAATGCTAAGATTCCTCCTGCTTGTGCCATTGCTTCAACTTGCAATACACCAGGCATTACAGGTGCGTCTGGAAAATGACCTACAAAAAAAGGTTCATTCATCGTTACATTTTTCATACCAACAACTCGTGTGTCGGTAATTTCTAAAACTCGATCTACCAACAAAAAAGGGGGTCTATGTGGTAACATTTTCATAATCTGATGGATGTCCATTACTGGTTTTTGATTCAGATTAAATTGAGGCACAAAATTCCTTTTTTCTTTTTTAATACGTTGTTGCATTACTTTTGCAAACTCCGTATTTACAAAATGTCCTGGTTTACTAGCTATTACACGGCCTCTAAGTCTAGTTCCTATTAAAGCTAAATCGCCAATTACGTCTAATAATTTATGGCGTGCTGCTTCATTAGGGTAATGTAACGTTAAGTTATCTAAAATTCCATTGGGTTTAACCGATATTTTATCCTTATCGAAAGCTACTTTTAAGCTTTCCATAGTTTCTGGCTTCAATTCTTTATCTACGTAAACTATAGCATTGTTAAGATCTCCTCCTTTAATTAGACCGTGTTCTAATAATGTTTCTAATTCGTGAAGAAAACTAAAGGTACGGGCTTCCGATATTTCTGATTTAAAATTAGAAATCTTTTCTAATGAAGCATTTTGTGTTCCTAAAACTTTAGTTTCAAAATCTACCATTGTAGTAATTTGATATTCATTTGCAGGAATTATCAAAATTTCGCTTCCTGTTTTTTCGTCTTTATACGAAATGGGTTCGGTAACGATATATTCATTTATAGGTTTATCTTGTTCTTCTACTCCTGCCTTTTCAAGTGCTTCTACGAAGTACTTACTTGATCCATCCATAATGGGAGGCTCTGGTGCATTTAACTCTATTGTTACATTATCTATTCCTAATCCAACACAGGCTGCTAGTACATGTTCTGAAGTTTGAATGGTTACTCCTTTACATTCCATATTAGTACCGCGTTGCGTATTGGTAACCGATAAAGCACTTGCTTTTAATATAGGTTCTCCTTCTAAATCTATACGTTTAAAAACATAACCGTAATCTACTGGTGCAGGACGAAATGTTAGTGTTACTTCATTTCCTGTATGTAAGCCTACTCCCTTAAGAGTTATAGCTTGTTTAATTGTTTTTTGATTTACAATGGTGTTGCTCATTGTTACTTTTTTTCTAATTCGTTAATGCGTTTAACTATTTTGGGCAAATTTTTAAAATATACGTATGATTTATTCCAATCGTTATATCCAAAAGAAGGCGAACCTTGTATAACTTCTCCGTCTTTGATATTTCTTCCAACTCCCGATTGCGCTTGAATTTTTACTTGATTACCTATATTAATATGTCCTGCTACTCCTACTTGCCCACCAATTAAACAATGTTTTCCTATTTTTGCGGATCCTGCAATTCCTGTTTGAGAAGCTATAGCCGTATGTTCTCCAATTTCTACATTATGAGCTATTTGAATTTGATTATCTAATTTCACTCCTTTCCTTATTATTGTAGATCCTAAAGTAGCTCTATCTATAGTAGTACCTGCTCCAACATCTACACCTTCTTCTAAAACTACATTTCCTATTTGTGGAACTTTACTATATATTCCTTTTTCATCGGGTACAAATCCAAAACCATCAGATCCAATAATTGCTCCACTATGAATTATACATCGATTGCCAATAATACTATCGGAATTGATTTTTGCTCCTGCATAAATAATTACGTTGTCTCCAATAACTACATTATCTCCAATAAAAGAATTAGGATAAATTTTAACATTATTTCCTATTTTAACTTCATTACCAACATATGCAAAAGCACCCATGTATAAATTTTCACCATGTAAAGCCGATTCGGAAATATAACTAGGCTGTTCTATACCTTTTTTATTTTTCCTTATCATATCATAGTATTCCAATAAACTAGAGAAAGCTTTTCTTGGGTTTTCAACTTTTATTAATGTTGTTTGTATTTCCTGTTCTGGAATAAAATTATTAGCTACTATAGTAATAGTAGCTTGAGTAGAGTATATATACGAGGTATATTTTGGATTAGAGAGAAACGATAGTGATCCTGGTTTTCCTTCTTCTATCTTAGCAAGTGTACTTACCAAAGCTTGAGGATTACCTTCTACTGTTCCTTCTAAAATTTCTGCAATTTGTTTAGCTGTAAATTTCATTATCGCAAAAATATAAAAATTTACTGTTGTTTGAGGTGTTGTGTTAATTATATGTAATAAGTAAAACCTTACATTTAGTTTAAACTAATATATTCTCTCCAAAACAAGGTTGTTTTTATTATGCTAAAGTATTTGATACGTAATTTAAATACTTAGCTATTCACTGGTATTTCTACTACTTTTTGCATGTTTTTTTAAAGACTCATTAATTTACGTTACTAATTTACAATTGTTATAAAATTCATGACCCATATGTATTGGAGTTTTATAACCTAAATTAGCGTATATCCTTTGTCTTTTGTGTTATCTTTCAATATACTATAAATATCATTCTTTCTATTGTGTCTTATGAGACGTAAAATGTTTGGCTTGTTATCTACTAATTCGGTACAGATTATTAATAAAGTGAATAATCCCAATTCGTAATTAGGGATACATACTAAACTAATTTTTAATTATATCTAAAAAAAAGAGCTCGACTATAGAAAAGCCAAACTCATTATATTTTAACTTATATACTTTAAGGGAGAATATCGCTTACTTCTTTTTATTTAATTCATCTTGAAGTTTGCGCATTACTTTTTGTTCTCTTTCTAAAGATCTACGACGATGGTCCTCAAATTCTAATTCTAATTCTTTTAAACCATGCTGAGCTTCTTTAGTTATTACATTGCTTCGTTTAAATTTAAAAATAAAAAAACCTAAAAGCACTAATAATAAACCTATTATACTCCATATAATTGTTGAATAGGAAGTTTTGGTTAAATTCATTCCTAAAAAGGGCATAACATCTTTTTCTTCAGTTACTGTTATTAATTCATTTTTTACTGCATCTAAATTATTATTAAGTTGAAAAATATCTGCTTTTTGATTTTTAATTTTAAGTTCTGCTGCATTTAGTTCGCTCGCTACACTCCTTATAGAATCTACCGTTTGTAACTTTAATTTAGTTAACCAATTCTTTTTTACTACCTTAAATTCTGCATAATTATTGGATTTATTATATATAAATTCAAATTGATCTTTAATGCTCTTAGGTGTATCAATGGTTATAATTTCTTCTTTCTCATCTATTGCTTCTTGAGCAAAAACAGATAAAAACGTAATCATTAATAGAGTAAATGTTACTAGTTGTTTCATTTTATTTGACGGTTTGTGTTGACTAATATTTTATTTGGCTTTTTATTATTTAAATAATAAAAAGCCACCTATATAGGTGGCAAATATAAAAAACTCTAATTGAGTAATCGCTTAATCAAAAACAAAACGTTTTTCTTCACCATATTTATCTAATAAAGTAATCATTATGCTTTCTCCTTTAGATTTTTTTTTCATTATAGCTCTAACATCTTCAACACTTGTTATCTTTTTTTCATCTATTTCCGTAATTATAATTCCTTCTAATCCATATTGTTCCATTCTAGGGTTTAAAGCTCTACTAATTTTCACCCCTGATTTTGCATTAAATTTATTTAGCTCTTCTTTTGTAGCATTGGTAACTTCTACTCCTATATCTTTTAATTGAAAATGCTCATCTAAAGACAATGTAACGGGTATGTTATATTCTTTTCCTTTTCTATAAACTACTACATCAAGAGTTTCGTTTGGGCGTTTACTGTTTAAGTATCCAACTAAGTCTGTAAACTTATTAATTTTCTTATAATCTATCTTTTTTATAATATCGCCTACGCGTAAATCACTTTTTTCGGCACCACCACCTTTCACAATTTCAGCAATATAAACCCCTTGGGTAAAATCTATATCTAATTCTTTAGCATACTCATTTGTTAAAGAACCTCCTTTAATCCCTAAGATTGCTTTTTGTACATCTCCATATTCTAAAATATCTTCAATTATTTTTTTAGCATTATTAGAAGGGACTGCAAATGCATAACCCACATAGCTTCCTGTTTGAGAAGTTATTGCTGTATTAATCCCTATTAATTCTCCTCTAGTATTTACTAAAGCACCACCACTATTTCCAGGGTTTATCGCTGCATCTGTTTGAATAAAGGATTGAAAATTGTTGTCATATTCATTTAAATCTCTGGATTTAGCACTAATAATACCAGCCGTAACTGTAGAGGTTAAATTAAAAGGATTTCCTACTGCTAAAACCCACTCTCCTATTTTTGTATTATCAGAATTTCCAAAAGGTAAATAATCCAAAGTATCTCCTTCCGAATTTAACTTTAGTAGGGCAATATCTGCTAGTTCGTCCGCTCCTACAATTTCTGCTTTATATGTTTTATTATTATTTAATGTAACGGTTAATTCACTTGCTCCTTTAATTACATGGTTATTGGTTACTACATATCCATCTGCTGTTATAATAACACCTGATCCAGCTCCTTGTAACTGCTTACGCTCAGCTCCTCCATTTCTTAAATATTCCATCATATTACGAGGCTGACGAGAAATGGCTACATTTTTTACGTGAACCACAGCATTTACTGTTTTTTCTGCAGCTTCCGTAAAGTCTGTATTAACGGCAGGTATTATTGTATTATTAGTTTTTATTATTTGTGGCTTCTTTGTTATTACCGAAGTACTTGTAGAATTTAAATCACTAATTTTTGATTTTTTTTCTTTAGAAGTATTTAACTGAGGAATGTATTTTTGAATTCCCAAAGCAGTTATACCTCCTAAAATTCCAATAATTAAAAATGTGGTTATTTTTCTCATAAATTTATTGTAATTATTATTAATAAAAACGCTTCTATTTTATAGATATTACACTTTTTTACACTCTAAAAATCTAATTATTTTAACATCGTTTTAAAGGTATTACGTAAATTTGTATATTAAAATTAATACCAAAATGATTATCCCTTTTTATAAATATCAAGGTACTGGAAACGATTTTGTAATTATTGACAATCGCAATGATAAGTTATCCAAAAATAATACCAAACTTATAGCTCATTTATGTGATCGAAAATTTGGTATTGGAGCTGACGGTTGTATGTTCTTAGAAACTCCTACAAATGCTGGAGACGATTTCACTATGGTATATTTCAATGCCGATGGAAATGAGAGTACTATGTGTGGTAATGGAGGACGTTGTTTAGTAGCTTTTGCAAAAGAAATTGGTGTAATTACAAATACTGCCAAATTTTCAGCTATAGATGGCCCTCATGATGCTGAGATTGAAAATGAAAACATAAAATTAGGGATGCAAAATGTTACCGAAATTACTACAAAAACTAATTATTGGTGGTTGGATACTGGTTCTCCCCATCATGTTGAAGAAGTTAAACATATTGATTCTTTTGATGTTTTTACTAATGGCAAAAGAATAAGAAGTGGTGAGCCTTATTTTGAAGAGGGTAGTAATGTGAATTTTGTAGAGCAATTAACTCCAAATACATTTAATGTCCGTACTTACGAACGTGGTGTCGAAGACGAAACTTTATCTTGTGGAACCGGAGTTACTGCTGTTGCTATAGCTATGCATAAGGCCCAAAAAACGACTTCCGAAAAAGTTAATATTAAAACATTAGGAGGGGATTTAATAATTAGTTTTACTAAAACAGCCAAAGGCTATGAAAACGTATATTTAAGTGGTCCTGCTAAATTAGTTTTTAAAGGAGATATAGAATGGTAACCTTAAAAGGAGTTGACATTTATTTAAGAGCTTTAGAACCCGAAGATTTAGAGTTTATATATAAGGTAGAGAATAACGAACAAATTTGGGAAATTAGCAATACGCAAACTCCATATTCTCGTTTTTTAATAAAACAATATTTAAAAAACGCTCACTTAGATATTTATGAAGCCAAGCAATTACGACTAGTTATTTGTTCTAACGGAAATAATGCAGCAGTAGGGTTAATCGATTTATTCGATTTTAATGCTGCCTTCCGAAGAGCTGGTATAGGCATTTTAATTCTTAACAATAAAGAAAAGAATAAAGGCTACGGGAAACAGGCTCTACAATTAGTTATGAAGTATGGAAAAACACATTTACATTTGCATCAAATATATGCTTCTATAACCGAAGACAATAAGGTTAGCCAAAATTTATTTACTAAGGCTGGCTTTAAGTTTATAGGACAAAGAAAGGATTGGACTATAGTAAATGGCCAATTCAAAAACGAAAACTTATATCAACATATTTATGTATATTAAGAAAATACTATTCCTTATTGCATTTCTTATAGTAATTGCTGGCGGATTATTCTCCTACTATATCTATAATCAAGTTTTAGGAAGTAATACTGCTTTTCAATCTCAATCTGTATCTCTATATATTAGTAAAAAGGATACTCCTAAAGATGTACTACATAAAATAACCCCTCTATTAAAAGATATACGTTCTTTTGATTGGTTAGCTAAAAAAAAAGCTTATTATAAATATATAAAACCTGGACATTATATTATTAAAAAGGGAGATAACAACAATGAAATTATAACTACATTACGCAGTAAAAATACTCCCGTAACTGTAAGCTTTAACAATCAAGAGCGAATTGAGGATTTAGCAGGCAGAATAGCCCAACAAATTGATGTTGACAGTTTAGAACTTCTAGTAAGCTTTACAGATAAGATTTTTTTAAAAAAGCACCATTTTACTAAAGAAAATGCTTTAAGTATGTATCTACCTAATAGCTATCAATTATTTTGGAATACAACTCCTGATAAGTTTAGGAATCGTATGTTTAAAGAATATAAGCGTTTTTGGAATAAAAATAGAGAACTACAAGCAAAAAAAATAGGCTTAACTCCTAATAATGTATATACGTTAGCCTCTATTGTACACAAAGAAACCGTAAAAATAGATGAACGGTCACGCATTGCTGGAGTGTATATGAATAGGATTAATAAAGGCATTAAGTTAGATGCAGACCCTACTGTGATATTCGCTATAAAAAAAGAATCTAACAACTGGGGAAAAATAATTAAACGAGTACTATTTAAAGATTTAAAAGTAGAAAACCCTTATAACACCTATAAAAATAATGGCTTACCTCCAGGACCTATAGCTATGCCCGATATATCGGCAATTAATGCGGTTCTAAATTACGAACATCACAATTATTATTATTTTGTAGCAGATACACAACGTTTAGGGTATCATAAATTTGCATCTTCTTTAGCACAGCATAATCGAAATAGCAAAAGTTACCATGCATGGGTAAATAAAAAAGGGCTTAGAAGATAAAATATAAGAGTATAATTGGAGTTTTAGACTTATATTTTAAATTATATTCATAAAATAGTGTTTTATGCCCTCTATATTTATAGAAAAATAACCTTCGTTTAGTAAAAAGTCAAAACAATATTAAAGGGTTACTTATATTTTTTTATTAACCTTAGTTTTAATTACTTTTATTATTTAAAAATTGTATTATGAAAAAATTATTTATTGCAATTAGTACTTGCGCTATGTTGGTAAACGTTTCTTGTAAAAAGAAAGAAGAAAATAAAACTTCTATTCCTACAGAAAAAACACTCACAGAAAGTTATCAAGTTTCTTCTACTGGGTCTAGAGTAGATTGGACTGGATATAAGTTTACAGAGAAAAAAGGAGTTACCGGAACATTTAAAACAATAACTATTTTAAATGCACCTAAAGCAACCTCCGCGGTAGATGCCTTTAATGGTGTAGATTTCACAATTCCAGTAAGTAGTTTAGATAGTAAAAACGAAATTAGAGATTCTAAATTAAAATCTTTATTTTTTGGGATGATGGAAAATACAACTCTGTTAAGTGGTTCTTTTGTTACAGAAGGAAAACAAATTTTCTTAAATCTTACTATGAATAATACGACTAAAAAAATCCCTCTTAGTCATACTGTTGCTGGTCGTAATGTCCGTTTACAAGGTAAACTGAATATTACTGATTTTGATGCTATAAAAGCTTTTAATTCTATTCATAAAGCTTGCGAAGTTTTACATACTGGGACTGATGGCGTTAGTAAAACTTGGGATGAAGTAGGTATTGACGCTTTAGTTAATCTAAAGTAATCGCATTTTAATGCAGTAAAAAATATCGTATAATATAAAAAGAGGTTATCTAAAAAAGGTAGCCTCTTTTATTATTTTAATAAACACCTTGGAATGTCTAATTTAGTTGGTAGAATTTTCTAATACCGTTTCAGATATAATATGGTTTTTATTGTCTTTGAGCTATATGGAAAAAGTATTAAATATACCAATATTAGAATCACTATAAGGATTAAATGGTTTTTAAACAAAGGTTTATAATTACAAATAATCAAAGCTATTAGACTGCTTATACAATTTCCCTATCTCTCATCGCTATTTCATTGGTTAATATCCCATCTGTATTGGTTAGAATTATTGATGCTTGTTATGCGTTCACACCCCGCTTGTACAGGAGAGTTTTTAACACCAAAATCAAAAAGGATACTTTGTTCTTCCTTTTCTTAAAAAGAGTTTTGCATTAGCTGAATCGAGAAACATTTTAGTAGAAAAAAATAAAGCCAAACAAACATGTCTGGCTTTGTATCTGTATTAGGATATCGAAATAATAATGCTAATTTTAGAATTAATAACTTTATTTTTTGATAAGTTTTTTTGAAGTAGTCCCCTTATTTGTTTCAATAATCATAAAATAGACACCTGAAGCTAATGTAGCTATAGAAAATGACGATTTTGTAGTTTTTAAAACAATAGCTCCTAAAGCATTATAAATGCTTATCGAATTTACAGGTATATTTATCTTAAGTAAATCTACTGCTGGATTAGGATATATTAATAGTCCTTCTATTTCGAATTCTGAGATGCTTAAAACACTATCTCCATTATTATTACCTGCTCTTACAAAGTGAATCCAATTATTATGTATTCCTTCTCCTCGATTCATTATCTTAACATATAAGTCATTATTTCTTGCTATAAAATAACTATCTACTTTCGCATTTCTTAAGGCATTTAGTGTATTTACTTCGT
>CALLUJ010000149.1 GCA_938011245.1 uncultured Aquimarina sp.
AATAGTAACATTTCTAATATTTTCTCTTCTTCCAATAAGAAAAATATCTTTCTCTCTTCTTCGTGCTGCAGGGCTTGTATCTCTTTGATCTGCTACTAATATTACATTTGGACGTAATCTAATATGCACATTTGATTTTAAATTGATAGAACCTACAATGTATCTTCCTGGTCTAATAATAACTCTACCTCCCCCTCCATTGCTTGCTTGATTTATAGCTCGTTGTATTCTTTGTGTGGCGTTATTCCTAGGCAACTCATTAACCACAAACCTAGGCAAACCATTAATTACTGTTTGTGTTGGACCTTGATACCCCACACCTTCCCTTCTAAATACATTAGGCCTTAAATTGGCTTGCACTCCTCGGTTATTATCAGCATCAGAAAAAGCTATTTGTTCTGGTTCTTCGAGCAATACCTCTATTGCATCTTGATTATCACAAGAAGCAAGACTTAGAATAACACTTAAAAAAAGAGCGATTTTTTTTGTGTTTAAAAATTTACTATTCATAATTATTTTGATTTTTGTTTAATAAAAACGTTCTGTCAGAAATATAACGTTATAGTTTCAAATTTAACAAAAATTAAACTATCATCAAAAAAACAATGTTTTACTTATTATTATTTTAACACTTAAGACCTTAAATATTAAATAATGTAATTTTTGAAGAAATGAAACGACTAATGCCTATTGTTATACTTTTTAAAAACGACATTTGATATATAAAACAGACTCCAAAATTCAAGATTACATAGAATATAAAAACTGTTCTAAATTAGCTATCGTATCGTTTATTTACATCTAAATAACTGTATATAAGATTACTAAAAACAACTCCCTCATAAAATAACAGAATTCTTTTTTTTCTAAGTTTTTTAAAGCATCTTCATTTTAAAACACAAATCTCAAATTATATCTTCCTTTTTAAAACAATAACTTATAAAAATAACTAGCTATTAACTTATAGAGTTATCTTATTATAAACTGATAAATTAAAAATGTAATTTACTTAAGTATTCAATAATGCCCGTTAAGGTTAATATCGATTAAAAAATTGAAAGAATTATCGGTGATTTCAATGTCTAATTTCAAATTATCTATACCATAATTGGGTTCAAATCTTCTTTAGCTGTTTTTTTATTAGGAATTAACCTACAGGAAATAGTTTTCAACAAAAAAAAACACAAAAACGCTATTACCTATTTATTTAAAAAAGAAACAAAATACATCACAAAATTTAATTAAAAAACAAAATACATTAACCAATTCTTACAAATTATCAAAAATTAATACAAAATTAATTTTTTATTAAGACCATCGCTTTAACTAAGTATATTTAACTAAGTATTTTTTTGCAAAAAAAGCTAACATATCAATTTCAAACTGATTACACATGAAAAAAATATTGAAGAGTACTTTGTGGTGTTTACTTTTTGTTCAATTTGGCTATGCACAAATTGTATCTATAAATAAAAATGCAGATGCAACTTTATTTAGAGAAATCCCAACATTAAAAATTAAAAACAAAAAAAAATTAGAACCAAAAAAAGACGAGCCTTTTAAGCCTTCTATACAGGTAGGTTCTATAGTACATATGTATGCCTCGTATCAACAAAATGGTTTTGGCCCTGGTGGTAATAGGAACGAAACGGCAACTAACGATCCTGATTTTTGGAGTAAGGATTTCACTTTATATAGAGCTCGAGTTTTAGTTGGCGGAAAATTATCTAAAAATGGTAGTTTTTTCTTAGAAACTGATTTAGCAAATGCAATAGGTCGTGGAACAGGAACAGAAAAAAGAGTTAAAGAAAGTCCTATAATATTAGATGCGCAATACGAGCATAAATTTGGAAACCATATGGCCATTGCTGGTCTCCAGTTAGTATCACATAACCGTAATGGTTTACAAGGGGCTGCTGGTTTATTAGCTAACGATTTTACTTTTTTCCAATATCCTTACAATTTATTTGCCGACAGCCCATTACAAGGAAACTTTGGAAGGGATTTGGGAGTTAATTTGCGAGGATTCTTTTTAGACGACAAATTAGAGTATCGTTTTGGAATGTTTACAGGAAGAAATACAGGTACTGAAAATAGTGATCCAGCCATACGTTACGTAGGCCGTGTAGCCTATAATTTTTTAGATGCCGAAAAGGATTATTACTATGCCGGAACCAAATTAGGAGCTGGAAAAACAGCGGCTCTTGCCTTAGGTTTTGATGCTCAAGGTACCTACAAAGCAATAGGAGCCGATTTCTTTTTAGATGTACCCTTAGGAAATGCTGGATCTATAACCTTGAATACCGCTTTTTCTTTTTTAGATGGAGGAACAGATACCGATTCTGGAACCTCTTTTGTAGGGCTAATACCAAGAAGTACTACTCAATTTTTAGAGCTAGGGTATTACTTTAAAAAAACAAAATTACAACCTTGGATTAGATATGAAAGAAATAATGTAAATGCAGACGGTTTAGTACAAACTGGAGGAATCCCAGAAAATGTATTTGATGATTTAAACTCGGCAACCGTATTAGGTGGAGGTCTTAATTATTGGTTTGCAGGATACAATACTAATATTAGACTTTCTTATACTACTTGGACGCAAGACGATTTATCTGGGAATAGCCAAACCCAAGGACAAATTTGGTTACAAACTCAATTCTTCATCTTTTAAAATAATAATTAATCAACGTAAATGATTTCATTCCCATTATTAGCTATATCGTTAGGACTTGTGCATTGTTTTGAAGCAGATCATGTGTTGGCTGTAGCTTCCATTTCTTCAAAAAAAGTAAAATACAAATCCTTATTTTTAGAAGGCGCCTCTTGGGGTGTTGGACATTCCATTCCCATAATAATTATAGGAATTAGTTATTCTATTACAAAGTTTTTTCTACTACAAAATGTGTCTTTTAGTTTAGAACTTATTGTAGGCGTTTTACTAATTGTAGCTGGTAGTTATAAAATGATAAAGAAACCAACTTTACACGTTAAAGAAAACCAAGTAAAAGCAATGCTAATGGTTGGAATACTACACGGTTTAGCTGGTTCTGCCGCAGTAATTTTAGCATATGCTAATCAAGAGGAAACCATTATACAATCTATTAACTATTTTTTATGCTTTTCTATTGGCTCTATTTTGGGAATGGGAGGAATCAATCTTGTTCTTGGAGAAATTCAAAACGCAACTAAATACATTAAAAAAATTCAATGGCTTATACCCATTTTAACTATTGGGTATGGAGTATATATGATTTATAAATTTTATTAATATAAATATCAATTCTATGAGTTTATCAAAAATTAATTTGAAAACACTTTTATTCCTTATTGTAAGTGCTCTATTTGTTACTTCGTGTGGTAAAAAGTCCAAAACAACTACTGTAGAAACACCTGTTGCCCCTGTAACTAAAGCTGCTCCTATTAAAATTGGAGTATTACATTCGTTAAGTGGTACTATGGCTATTTCTGAAGTTTCTCTTAAGGACGTAGTAGAAATGGCTGTGGAAGAAATTAATGCCACAGGTGGTGTATTGGGAAAAGATTTAGTTACCGAAGTAGTAGATCCTGCTTCCGATTGGGATTTGTTTGCCGAAAAATCCAAAGAGCTATTGTTAGAGAAAAAAGTATCTGCCGTTTTTGGTTGTTGGACTTCCGTCTCTCGTAAATCAGTCCTACCGGTATTTGAAGAAAATAATGGACTATTATTTTACCCTGTACAATACGAAGGAGAAGAATGTTCTAAAAATGTAATATACACTGGAGCAACACCTAACCAACAATTAATACCTGCAGCAGAGTATATGATGAGTGAAGAAGGTGGAGGTTATAAAAAATTCTATCTTTTAGGAACCGATTATGTATTTCCAAGAACAGCAAACAAAATTTTAAAGGCTTTCTTACTTGCTAAAGGAGTTCCCGAAAAAAACATTGTCGAAGAATATACTCCATTCCATCATCAAGATTATCAAACCATTGTATCTAAAATTAAAAAGTTTTCGGCAGGAGGAAAAGCTTGTGTATTAAGTACCATTAATGGAGATTCCAATGTGCCGTTTTACAAAGAATTTGCTAATCAGGGCTTAACGGCAGCAACCTCTCCTATTATGGCTTTTTCTGTAGCAGAAGACGAATTGAGAGCTATGGATACCGAATTTTTAGCAGGTCATTTAGCAGCTTGGAATTATTACCAATCGGTACCTTCTCCTGAAAATGAAAAATTTGTAAAAAACTTTAAAGCTTTTTGTGCTAAAAACAATTTACCAGGAGGTAGTGGGCGTGTAACCGACGATCCTATTTGTTGGGCATATACAGGAGTGTATTTATGGAAAAAAGCAGTAGAAAAAGCAGGATCCGTAGCTGTAGACAAAGTACGTCCTGCACTATATGGACTATCGTTTAATTCGCCTGGAGGGCTAGTTACTATGGATCCTAAAAATCATCACTTAGCTAAACCTGTTAAAATTGGAGAAATTAAAATAGATGGTCAATTTGATGTTATTTGGGAAACCTCGGGATTAGTAGCTCCAGAACCTTGGTCTAAGTACACTTCTCCAAACAAAAGTTGTGACCATGTAAACCATGGAGGAACATATACAAAATAAAAGTAGTGTTTAATTAAGTAAAGTATAAGTCAATCACACACAATATCGTAACCAAATTGTTTTGTGGTTGACTTATTATTAATGTAACCCTAAAACCAACTTAATGTATAAACTAAAGCAAATACTTTTTTTAACATTAATTATAATTACCTTTTTTAATAATGCTTTCTCTAAAGAAAGACCCTACTATATAGAGCAATTAAAAGCTACGGATTTACAAACCAAATCAAAAGCTTTAGCACAAATAATAGCAGAAAAGGAAGTTATTTACTTCCCTATTTTAGAAGCCATTAACACTAAAAAAATATTTTTATACCAAAATCGCCTAGTAACATTAGGAAAAAAACACAACGAAAATAATACGACAGCCTACGAGTTAATTTATTTATATCCTAAAAAAAAAGCAGTTGTAAACAACTCTAGCAAAGTAGTAGAAAAATTAACTAACTTAAAAGCACTTAAATTTTCTCGAAAAGATCGACTAAGTATTATACCCATATTACCATTTATAAATCTTACCTCTAACGATTCCGATATACGAAAATTAGCGTATAGCCAATTTCAAAATAAAATAGATATAAAAAACATACCCATCCTAGAAGAGGCATCAAAATTAGAAACAAATAAAGAGCTAAAACGATATGCTAAAGAAACCATTTTAGCAGTTCAGCTTTTCGAAACCAATAAAAGCTCTAAACAAATTGAACTTATAAAACAACTGTCCAGAAATAAAGGCGATAATACAGCCTTTTTACTACAGAAATTTTTAGACGAAAAACCAATAGAAAACCAAGTAAAAATACAAGTTAAAAAAGAAATAAGTATTCTTAAAAGTAGAGCCTCTAGAATCGATTGGTTACAAAATTTATTTAGTGGACTTAGCTTAGGAAGTATATTAATCCTTATTTCTTTAGGCTTAGCTATTATTTACGGATTAGCTGGGGTAATCAATATGGCACACGGAGAGTTTATGATGATTGGTGCTTATACCACATTTGTAGTGCAAGAACTTTTTAAAATAATGTTAGGTCCTCAAATTGGAGATCTCTTTTTCTGGGTATCTATACCCATTGCTTTTATAGTATCTGGATTCTTTGGCCTAATTATAGAACGTTTAATTATTAGAAAGTTATATGGAAATCCATTGCAAAGCTTGTTAGCCACTTGGGGTATAAGTCTAGTATTTATTCAATTAGCAAGAAGTGTTTTTGGCGATCTTACTTCGGTACAAGCCCCAACACTATTATCGGGAGGTTGGCATATTGCACCTCAACTAGTATTACCCTATAATAGGATTTTTATAATATTATTTACTATAATTATGGTAATACTCACTTTTCTTTTTTTGTATAAATCCAAATACGGATTGCGCATAAGAGCCGTAACTCAAAATAGAGAAATAAGTGCATGTTTAGGAATCTCTACCAAACGTATAGACTCGATAACTTTTTTTATAGGGTCGGGTATTGCTGGTATTGCAGGAGCATGTATGACACTTATAGGTAATATTGTACCCGATATGGGGCAAACCTATATTGTAGACTCTTTTTTAGTAGTGGTAACAGGAGGTGTAGGAAACCTTATGGGAACTATTATAGCCGGTTTAGGAATAGGGCAATTAACTAAATTATTAGAACCCGTGTTTCATGCCGTATATGGAAAAGTAATTATACTAGCCATTATTATCTTTTTTCTTCAATTTAAGCCTAAAGGACTATTCCCTCCTAAAGGTAGAATCGCAAACGAATAATTACTATGAAAAAGTTATCTAAAAAAATAACCATCGAATATGTGATTTTTCTAATCTTATTTATAGCCATACTGCCTTTAGGCTATACGTTTGGACTTATTTCCATAAATACTATTTCCCTTTGGGGACGTTATTTCTGTTTTGCTATAGCTGCTATTGGCTTAGACATGCTATGGGGGTACACTGGTATTTTATGTATGTGCCAAGCCTTGTTTTTTTGCATTGGGGGTTATGGAATTGCTATGCATATGTCTTTATCCACAGCTAGCAAAGGCTCTTATGGAGCTGCCATTCCCGACTTTATGGTATGGAACCAAGTTACCGAATTACCTCTTTTTTGGAAACCCTTCGAGTATTTTCCATTAGCTATTGCTTTAGGGGTTTTAGTACCCTTAGTATTTTCTTCCTTTTTTGGATATTTTATATTCAAAAGTCGTTTAAAAGGTGTGTATTTTGCTATTATAACTCAAGCATTAGCATTAGCCATGTGGCTTCTTTTTTTAAGAAATGAAACCATGTTAGGAGGGACTAATGGACTTACCAACTTTAAGCAATTAGGAGGACTAAATTTATCGGAGTCAAGTACCAAGCTAACTTTATATTTAATTTCTTGTGTAACTCTTATTTTAATATATATAGGATCTAAAAAATTAGTTAATTCTAAATTCGGAAAAGTATTAGTAGCTATTCGGGATAGTGAATCTCGAATACGATACACTTCCTACGAAATTAAAAATTACCAAATAGCCATTTTTGCCATAGCAGCAGTAATTGCAGCTATTGGAGGAATGTTATATGTGCCACAAACAGGTATTATTACCCCAGGCAGGATGGATGTAAAAGCATCTATAGAAATGATTATTTGGGTAGCTTTAGGAGGAAGAGGAAAACTAAAAGGAGCTGTTTTTGGTACACTCCTAGTTAATTTTTTATACAGTGTTTTCACCTCTGTATTACCTGGTTCTTGGCTATATGTAATAGGTATTTTGTTTATCGTTACAGTACTATATATGGATCAGGGTATTATAGGACTTCCAAAACAAATCTCTAAATATATATCCAAAGTAAAAGCAACAAAGGTATGAGTAATATTAAAGAACAAATATTAAAGGTTCAAAACTTAAAAGTAGCCTTTGGAGGAGTACAAGCTTTGGACTTAAGTTTATTTAAGTTAAAAAAGAATGAATTAAGGGTAGTTATTGGCCCTAACGGAGCTGGAAAATCTACATTCATGGATTTAATATGTGGAAAAACTAAAGCCAATAGCGGAAGCGTCCTTTTTAAGGAAACAGAAATATTAGGAAAAAAAGAAGTAGAAATAGCCCAAATGGGTATTGGAAGAAAATTTCAAAAACCCTCTGTTTTTTCAGGTCTTTCGGTCTACGACAATTTATTATTAGCGTATAAAATGCCTAAAAACATTTGGAGCTCTATTCGTTTTAAACCCAATAGCGCTATCGTAGATCGTATTCATAATGTAGCTCAAAAAATAGGATTAGAGAATTTTTTAACTACTGAAGCTGGAGGACTATCCCATGGACAAAAACAATGGCTAGAAATAGGTATTGTAATTATTCAAGACCCCACACTAATGCTTATAGACGAACCTGCTGCGGGAATGTCCGATAGTGAAACCGCAAAAACAGGAGAACTACTACTTAGCCTAAAAGAAGAGCATTCGCTTATTGTTATAGAACACGATATGAATTTTGTGGCACAAATAGCTGTAGAAAAAGTTAGTGTTTTAGTGGGGGGTAAATTATTAACCGAAGGAGCATTTCAGGACATTCGTACCGACGAACGAGTAATTAACAGCTATTTAGGAAGGGCGGTATAAAAAGAAACACATGATATTAGAATCTAAACATATAACAGCCGCTTACGGCGATAGTCAAATTCTATGGGGAGTAGACCTAGAAGTAGAAGAAGCTTCTATTACTACCATTATGGGACGTAATGGCGTTGGTAAAACCACTTTGCTAAAAACGATTATAGGTCTACTAAAAAACAAAAAGGGTAATTTATTATTCGAAGGACAAGATATTACCAAATTACCTCCGCACAAAAGAGCTAAACTAGGTATTGGTTACGTACCACAAGGAAGAGAAATTATTCCCAAATTAACAGTCTATGAAAACTTAAGATTAGGATTAGAGAGTACCACGGAAAAATTAATTCCCGAAGAAGAAATTTACGAATTATTTCCAATCTTAAAAGAATTTAAAAAACGTTTAGGAGGGAATTTAAGTGGTGGGCAACAACAACAATTAGCTATTGCAAGAGCCATTACGGGGCGTCCTAAGTTATTATTATTAGACGAACCTACAGAGGGAATTCAACCCTCTATTAGTCAAGAAATAGCTAAAATTTTATTACGCTTAAAAAAAGAAAAAAACATTGCAACATTATTAGTAGAGCAAAAAATTGATTTTGCAAAAGGAATTACCGATTACTATTATTTTATGGATAGAGGAAAGGTTATAGCCTCTTCCAAGGCATCGGATATTACAGAAGAAGAAATAAACACATACAACTCTATATAAATAAATGAGACTTACACCTAGAGATATAGAAAAACTAATGCTTCATCAAGCAGGTTTTGTAGCTCAAAAACGCTATGCCAGAGGGTTAAAATTAAACTATCCAGAAACCATAGCCTTAATTAGTACACAAATTTTAGAATTAATACGAGAAGGCTATTCTGTAGCTGCTTTAATGAATTTAGGGAAACAAATATTAGGAGTAGACGATGTAATGCCTGGTGTAGAAAAAATGATTCATGATATCCAAGTAGAAGGGACTTTTCCAGATGGGACAAAACTAGTTACAGTTCACAATCCTATTTGTCAAAAAGGGATAAAAAATAATTTAGCCTTATATGGATCAGGACTTGTAAAAAGTAAAGAAAAAATAGACGTAAAAAACACTTCCAATACCCATCCAGGAGCTTACGAAGTATTAGACGAGGAAATAGAATTAAACTCCAATAGGAAAACCCAAAATTTAGAAGTAACCAATAACGGAGATCGCCCTATACAAGTAGGCTCCCACTACCCTTTTGCCGAAACCAATAAACAACTAAGTTTCGATAGAGAAAAGGTATTAAACTACCGGTTAAACATACCTGCAGGCACTGCAATTCGTTTTGAACCCGGAGAAGAAAAAATAGTAGAACTTGTAGAAATTTCTGGAGAACAAAAAATATATGGGGGAAACGCTTTAATTAATGGAGCTGTAGCAGGACAAGAAGAGGTAGTATTAGAAAAAATGAGAACACAAGGTTATCTAAAACCATAAACGGATGAGCAAAAAAATTCATAGAAGTGCCTATGCCGATATGTATGGCATTACCACTGGAGATAAATTAACACTAGGTGATACTAGTTTAACCATAAAAATAGAAAAAGATTATACCATTTACGGCGAAGAATGCAAGTTTGGAGGAGGAAAAGTACTTAGAGATGGAATGGGACAAGCTACAGGAATATTACAAGAAGATGCCTTAGATTTAATTTTAACCAATGCTATTATTATAGACTATACTGGGATTTACAAAGCGGATATAGGTATTAAAAATGGTCGAATACACGCTATTGGAAAAGGAGGAAATCCACATATAATGCCTAACGTAAATCCTAAAATGATTGTAGGGGCTACCACCGATGTAATTGCTGCAGAAGGCTCTATTGTTACCGCAGCGGGTATCGACAACCATATTCATTACATTTGTCCACAACAAATAGAAGAAGCCTTGGCTTCTGGCATTACTACCTTTGTTGGAGGAGGCACAGGACCTACCACAGGAACCAATGCCACCACTTGTACTCCAGGAGCATTTCATTTAGAAATGATGCTTAAAGCTACCGATAATTACCCCATGAATTTTGGGTTTTTAGGCAAAGGAAATTCTTCCGACCCTAAAGCTTTAGAACAACAAGTAAAAGCAGGAGCTTTAGGCTTAAAATTACACGAAGATTGGGGTTCTACACCTGCCGCAATAGATACTTGTTTAGAAGTTGCAGACCGTTATGATGTGCAAATATGTATCCATACCGATACGTTAAATGAAAGTGGTTTTGTTGAAATTACTAAAGAGGCGTTAAAAGGAAGAACAATACACACATATCATACCGAAGGAGCTGGAGGAGGACATGCTCCTGATATTATTACTCTTTGCGGAGAAGTTAATGTACTACCCTCCTCTACTAATCCTACAAGACCTTATACCAGTAATACTATAGACGAACATTTAGACATGCTTATGGTATGTCATCATTTAGATAAAAACATTCCCGAAGACGTAGCTTTCGCTGAAAGTAGAATTAGAGGAGAAACGATAGCTGCCGAAGATATTTTACACGATTTAGGAGCCTTAGCCATGATTGCTTCGGACTCTCAAGCTATGGGACGAGTAGGAGAAGTAATTTGTAGGACGTGGCAAACCGCTCATAAAATGAAACTACAACGAGGTACGCTACCAGAAGATAAAAAAACGGGAGCCGATAATTTTAGAGTAAAACGCTACATTTCAAAATACACAATTAACTCTGCTTTAGCCCATGGATTTGGAAACGAAATAGGATCTGTTGAAGTTGGTAAACTAGCCGATTTGGTTTTGTGGAAACCTCAATTTTTTGGAGTAAAACCCGAATTAGTATTAAAAGGAGGTGTAATTGTTAGAGCACAAATGGGCGACCCTAATGCTTCAATCCCTACGCCCCAACCCTTCTTTTCCAGAAACATGTTTGGAGCCTTAGGCAAAGCAGTGTACAATACTTCTGTTGTATTTGTTTCTAAAGCCTCTTTAGATAATGTAAAAAAGTACGGATTGGGAAAAAGAGCTGTTGCTGTTAAAAACTGTAGAAATATTAGTAAAAAAGATATGCATTTTAACAATTTGTTACCCACTATAAAAGTAGATCCAGAACGTTACAAAGTAACTGTAAATGGAGAACACCTTACCTGCGATCCCGTAAGTGTAGTCCCTTTAGCACAACTATATCATTTATTTTAATGAGCAATCTAGGATTATTATTCCAAATGGTAGATGCTTCTTTACCCGTAGGCGGTTTCGTGTACTCTATGGGTATGGAAAGCGCGGTAAAATCTAAACTAGTAAACAACGAAGAAGATTTAGTACGTTACCTATCTACCTATGTAGATCAATTAATTTCTTTTGAATTTCCATTTATCGATGCAGCCTATTCACTTTGGAAAAACCCTAATGCATGGAAATCTTTAATGACAGATTATCATGCTATGCTTATGAATCCTTTTTTAGAAAAGAGCTCTTTAGTACTTGGTAAAAATTGGCTTCGTCTATATACTAATTTATATACCTCAAAAGAAATGGATTATTTTTCTACCCACATCAAAAAAAACAACAACACCAAGCTTCATTTTACCGTAATATTCGGGTTAATTACTAAAGCTATGAACGTTACCTCACAGGATGCTAAAGAAGTTTATTTATACGCAGCCTTACGCGATCAAATTTCAGCACTTACACGCTTGGGAGTTGTTGGACCTGTTGGAGGGCAAAAATTACTAACAGGCGTACTGCGTACTACTGCAAAAAAAATAAAAAATTATCAATCTATTCCACATACAGAAGCCTACAAATCGGCCTATCTGTTAGAAATAACACAATTAAATCACAACTTTATTTATTCAAAATTATTTCAAAATTAAACATATATGATTTACGAATTTCCACACCTTTTACAACACAAAATGGATATGGACAATCCTGGAGTGTTTGCACATCGCGAATTTATTAAAGAAGACAGAGATTTTAAAAAAAGACCTTTTACTATAGGCATTGGCGGTCCTGTAGGAACAGGTAAAACAGCATTAATTAGACAACTATGTATAGCTCTTAGAGACAAACATTCTATTGCTGTGGTAACTAACGATATTTTTACTAAGGAAGATGCCGAGTTTTTAACTAGAAATAAAGCTTTAGCCCCAGAACGCATTGTAGGTGTAGAAACAGGAGGTTGTCCACACTCCGCAATTCGAGAAGATATTTCTGCTAATATGCACGCTTTGGAAGAATTATACGAGAGGTTTCCTGATATAGAATTACTTATTGTAGAAAGCGGAGGAGACAATCTTGCTGCTCATTTTAGTAGGGAATTAGCCGATTATTCAATTTATGTTATAGACGTTTCTGGAGGAGATAAAATACCTCGTAAAGGAGGGCCTGGAATTACACAATCCGATTTACTAATTATTAATAAAATTGATTTAGCAGAAATTGTAGGTGCCGATTTGGGAGTTATGGATAGAGACGCAAAAAAAATGAGAGGTAACGGTCCTTTTGTTTTTGCAAAAGTAAAAGAAGATTATGGATTAGATGAAATTATCAATCATATGTTCCATGCTAAAGCACATGCTTTGGAAGAGCAACATAGTCATTAATTTTTTATTTAGGAATCTCATTCTAACTCATTTCTAAATTCCTTACTATATGGCTAATTAGCTAATATTTCCTATCTATAAGATCAAAACCTAGCAGTCCTTTATGGCTAAGTATTGTAGAAATAGTAGTTACCACTTCTTTTAAAATTGTAATATTAGTTGCACTAAATCTACCTATAATTGTATAGGTATTAGTGCGACTAATATTATATGCTATTTCATTCTTTTGAATTATTTCAAGCTGATTAAGAGAAGTCTCTAAAAGCGTTATTTTTTCATCTTCAGAATCTCCAACTAAAAATATATTTAAAAAAGAAACATGTTCTCCAAAAGCACCTGGAGATTGATAATCTATTTCTTTAGGAGAAATTTTAAAGTTATCCCAAACCACAATTTTGGTATCCATTTCAATTTTTGTAGAAGTATTAAAGCATTCAAAACTAAAAACTTCACCATTAGCCGTTCTACCCGCAGAAAACCAATCGACAAATAATAATACAGCTCCTTTTTGCATAGTAATATTATTAGATTGTATAAGGCTTCCTCCTCGATGCATTACTAAAGGATCATTCAAAAAAACATGAAAAGCATTTGAAGCCATTTCAATATTAATTTCCTGCTTACAAACTATACCATCACTTTCATATACTCGCGTATTAGCTTGGGAACTAATAATAGAAGTTGTGTTTGGAGCACAATAAACCTCTAAAGCCACGGTATCTCCTTCTATATATCCCCCACCATAATTGGTTAACATACATATAGCCGTATTTTTTATAGACTTTGGATTTACAATTTTAAGAGGCTTAATACTTAATTGTTCGGTAACTACAGAAGTCTTTTCTATACAATTAAAGCTAATTTTGGAATGTGTTGTGGTTTCTGTAATCATATTTACTATAGCATTAAATTTAAATGGTATTATGTGCTTACCTAAAAATAAGGTTTAAAATAGTAATTCTATAACTCAATTTAAATTCTTTATTAAATAAGCCTATAAATGTGTGTGCTATGATTGTCTATTTTTAACTGAACTTCGTTAAAAACAAACATAAACACCTAATGATTAGCACCTTTTACAATAAACTTTAAAAAAAATGAATCCTTCAATAATATTATGAAATACCTAAAGATATTAATAGCCACATTTATTTTCTCTTTAAATATTACTTATGCACAAAACACAGTAGTTAATAGAAATCCATTTGTTTTAAAAATTCCCATAGATGGTAAAAAGTATTATAAACAGGAAATAAAAAGCTCGCCGTACTTTATTAAAGGAAACGACTTTTAGATATTTCCTGGATCACTATTACTTACTAAAAAAACTTTTAAGTATAAAATTTCAAATTAGACTTTGCTATTTTAAGAGTAAAGCTTAATTTGTAATTACAAATTTAACATATGATTCAAGAAACAATTACAAATCAAAATACAGCAGATTTACCTTCTAAAGTTAAAGAATATGGAGGAATTGCTTTAGATAACATTATTACTTTTGCTCCTAAAGTACTATTGGTTATTATTATTTTATGGATAGGTTTTAAACTAATTCGAAAAGTAGGCAAGCTAATTTCTAAAACACTACAAAAGATTCAGGTTTCGGAAACTATGCGTCCATTTATAACTTCGTTAGCGGAAACCATATTAAAAATAGCCTTATTATTAGTTGCTGTTTCTATTTTGGGAGCAAAACTATCGGGTCTAATAACAGTAGTTGCTGCTATGGGGTTTGCCGTTGGGATTGCCTTACAGGGAAGTTTAGGGAATTTTGCTTCAGGAATTTTAATTTTATTCCTAAAACCTTACGAGGTTGGAGATTGGATTCAGATTGACGATAAATTTGGTAGCGTAGAAGAAATTGGCATTTTTAGCACCATGCTAATTACTCCAGGAAGTAAAACTTTGATTGTCCCAAATTCTAAAATTACAGACGATGTAGTAACTAATTACTCTAAAAAAGGGATTGTTCGTTTAGAATTAAATGTACATATCCCTTACGAAGAAAACTTCCCTAAAGTAAAACAACTTATTCTAAACGAGCTTAACACACTTTCAAGTGTTTTAAAAGATCCTGTTCCCGAAGTGGGAATTGAAACTTTCGATTCGCATAACATTGTATTAGCAATACGTCCCTTTGTATTACCTAATGAGTATTGGAATGCTACTTTTGAAACTCATGAAGCTGTTAAAAAAATATTCCATGAAAACCAGATTAAAGTGGCATACTCTGAAGGTGTAGAGTTAGGAGTTATTGGAGGATAATATTAAAATATTATACAAACAAAAGACGCTATCCTTTAAAAAAATAACATCTTTTGTTTGTATATAACATCTTCTTTTTAGTAAGCTTTAGCAAATAAGACTCTCTTGTTAGAAGGCTTCCCTGTAAACACACACTTCCCTTCTTCCTCTGGAAAATCAAAAGGAATACACCTAATAGTTGCTTTAGTAAGTGTTTTAATTTTTTCTTCAGTTTCTGTAGTACCATCCCAATGGGCAGAAATAAACCCTCCTTTATTTTCTAGTACTTCTTTAAACGATTCAAAATTTTCAACTTCTGTAATATGTGTATCTCTATAAATTAATGCTTTAGTGTATAAGCTATCTTGGATTTCTTTTAATAAATTTTGGATATAATTTTCTATACCCGCTTGAGGTATTGATTCTTTAGACAATGTATCTCGACGTGCTAACTCTACTTGTCCTTTTTCTAAATCTTTAGGTCCAATAGCTATTCTCAAAGGAATCCCTTGAAGTTCGTATTGTGCAAATTTTGCTCCAGGCCTATGAGTATCTCTATTATCAAATTTAACCGTAATTCCTTTAGCCCGTAATTTATTAACAATATCGTTAGCTTTTTCTGAAATTAAAGCTAATTGATCTTCGCCTTTATAAATAGGTACAATAACCACTTGTATTGGAGCTAAGTTAGGAGGCAGCACTAAACCTTGATCATCACTATGGGTCATAATTAATGCCCCCATAAGGCGGGTAGACACTCCCCAAGAGGTTGCCCATACGTATTCTTGTTTACCTTCTTTAGTAGCATATTTTACATCAAAGGCTTTAGCAAAGTTTTGTCCTAAAAAATGAGAGGTTCCAGCTTGCAATGCTTTACCATCTTGCATTAAGGCCTCTATACAATACGTATCGTCTGCTCCTGCAAAACGTTCCGATTCAGTTTTTCTACCTTGTATTACTGGAATTGCCATAAAATCTTGTACAAAATTAGCATAGATTTCATTCATTTGAGCTGTTTCTGCAATAGCTTCACCCTTTGAAGCATGGGCGGTATGCCCTTCTTGCCATAAAAATTCTGCCGTTCTCAAAAATAAACGGGTACGCATTTCCCAACGCACCACATTTGCCCATTGATTTACTAAAATGGGAAGATCTCTGTAAGATTGAATCCAACCTTTATAAGTATTCCATATAATAGCCTCGGAAGTAGGACGTACAATTAGCTCCTCTTCTAACTTTGCCTCTGGATCTGCAATAAGTTTAGATGAATCATTAGGATCTGTTTTTAAGCGATAATGGGTTACCACTGCACACTCTTTAGCAAAACCTTCTGCATTTTTCTCTTCTGCTTCAAATAAGCTTTTAGGGACAAACAAAGGGAAATAGGCATTTTGATGCCCTGTTTCTTTAAATTTTTTATCTAATTCTGCTTGCATTTTTTCCCAAATAGCATATCCGTAAGGCTTTATAACCATACAGCCCCTTACTGCCGAATTCTCTGCCAAATCTGCTTTAACAACTAATTCGTTATACCACTTAGAATAATTTTCGCTTCGTTTTGTTAAACCTTTACCCATAATTATTTATGGCACAACTATTGTGCTTTATTTATTAAATTTGAAGTTAGCGCAAAACTAACTAAATTTAGGTAGTTCAACAATTAAATTATAGCTTATGCAGTCTCTAAATAAACAGCCAAAAAAAATAATAAAAGTAATTGGTATCGTATTTATTGCTTTTAGTTTTGCCGCTTGTGGCTCTTTCCAACCCGTAAGCTATGATAATGATGGTATTTACAATACAACAAAAAGTACCGAAAGTAAAAAAGCAATCGTAACTTCGGAATCTTCTAATAATAACTCACAAAATAATACTAGCGCAGGGTATTTTTCTAAACAGTTAAAGGATTATTCGTTAATTAACAATCAAAATGATGTTTTTACTGATGTAGAAAGCTATTCTAGCAATAATTACACCTCTAACGAAAACTCTAATGGAAACTATCGTCCAGGGTGGAATGATAGCTATAACGATTCACAAACTAATATTATAGTAAACTCCGGTTTTGGATTTAATAATTATTCTCCTTTTTGGAATAGAGGTTTTAGAAACTCCTACGGCTATAATGGCTGGGGTCCTTTTTATAATAATTTTTATGGAGGACCATTTTTTAACAATGGCTTTTATGGTGGTTTTAATGGCTACCATGGAGGTTTTTATGGTAATTTTGGTTTCAACAGAGGCTTTTATGGAGTTCCTTATGCAAACCGATATTATAGCAACAGATATTACAACAGCTATAATAGAAATCGTGTAAGCAGAGTTTATAGAAATAATACTCGCAGAACTACCCTAAATAATAGAAGTTTTAATTCTAGAAGAACTACAAATAGTAGGAGTGCTAGAATAAATAATAGTAATAGAAATTCAAGCAGAAGTTATACCCCTAGAAGTTCTAGATCTTCAAGTAGAAGTTACACTCCTAGATCTTCATCATCTAGAAATTCATCTTCAAACAGAAGCGCTAAAGTTATTAACAATAGTAGTAATAATTCTAACAGAAGCTATACTCCCAGATCATCTTCAAGTAGACGTTCTAGTAGTTCGCCTATAAGAAGTAGCAGAAGTTCTAGTGGAGGATCTTCTAGAAGTTATAGACGTTAATCTCAATTTACCCATTAGGTTTATTATGAAAAAAATATATTTAACATTACTTAGTGTATTTACACTAGGAAGCGTAGGGTTTTCACAAACCTCTACAGAAGCTTTCCGATTAGCTAACACTCAAAATTTAGGTACAGCTAGGTATAACGGGTTAAGCGGTGCCTTTGGCGCTTTAGGAGGAGATTTAACGGCTATTTCTGAAAACCCTGCTGGATCCGCTGTATTTACGAATTCGTATGGATCTATTACCTTGTCTAGCACAGGTAGAACTCTTGATAATCAATACAGAAACACAATAACAAATTCTAGCGATGCTAATTTAAGCTTTAATCAAATTGGTGGAGTATTAGTCTTAAAAAACAGTCAAGCAACCAACGGAATAAAAACAATTTCTTTAGGTTTAACATATAATAAAGAAGCCGACCACAATAACGAGATTACCTATTCTGCTACTAATATTTCCAATAGTATTGCCAATTTTTTTGTGGGACAAGCCAATGGAATTAACTCAAATCAGCTTATTAGAAACGGACGATTTGATGATGAAGCTTTAATAGATTTATCTAGTGGTCCAAGTGGGTTACAAGACAACCAAGCCTACTTTGGATTTCAAAATTTATTAACTTTTACGGAAAATGAAAATAGTACCGAATACTTTTCTAATGTTACAAGTGTAGATTTTCAGGATCTATTAATTAATACTAGAGGTAATAGTGGAAAAATTACTCTTAACCTAGGAATAAACACTAACGATAAATTATATGTTGGTGCCAACCTTAACTTACACACTGTAAATCGTAGGAAAGATATTTCTTTTGTGGAACTTAACAATTTTGGGGCTTTTGACTACGAAATCTCGCAACGCACTTCTGGAGGAGGAGCTTCTTTGGGGGTTGGCGCTATCTATAAAGCAACTCCAAATTTACGTTTAGGTGTAAGTTACCAAACGCCTACTTGGTTAACACTAACTGAAGAAGTAGATCAATTTACAACTATAGAATTTAGCACCCCTCAAAATATTAATGGTGAAAGTTTTTCCGAATTAATAATAGATCCACAAATTACGATTGAATTTAACGAATATCAGCTACGAACTCCTGGAGAAATTTCTGCCAGTTTTGCATATGTTTTCGGTAAAAAAGGATTGTTTAGTGCTCAATATTCCCGCAAAGACTTCTCTAATATTGAATACGACACAGGAGACTTAAGTACAGCCAGGCAATTAAATACAGCTATCGAGAATACATTACAAGCTGTAAATACGTTTAAAGCTGGTGCTGAAATTAGGAATCAAAATTGGAGTTATCGAGGTGGTGCAAATTATGCGACTTCTCCTTATCAGGATAGTCGTTTTGGAGGAGAAGCCTTCGGATATTCATTAGGCTTAGGCTACAATTGGGGAAAATGGCTTTTTGATATTTCTTACAGTTATTTAAGAACCGAAATTAATGAAGTTACTTTTGAAAATAATTTATTTGGAGAACAAAATACAGCTACTAGCGATCAAAAAAATAATTTTATAACTGCTACTCTTGGGGTTAATTTTTAATTGATTTGTTTTTTTCAAACTTCTAATTAATTCATTTCATCATTATTTTATAAAAAGCGTATCTTTGTGGGCTAAAAATTACCTAGTATAAAAGGTTTCGAATTTCCGCATATGAAAGATTCACAAGCATCAGAAAATATTGATTTTATTGGGGACAACCACGTTAGTTCCTCAGCAAAAACACCTTTACGAACAGATGCTTTTAATTTGTCTGATGATGAAAAGATTGAAGCTATTAAAGACGATGTGGCTAAAATAATGACTACTTTAGGCTTAGACCTTACTGATGATAGTCTTAAAGGGACTCCCAAACGTGTAGCTAAAATGTTTGTAAATGAAATTTTTGGTGGTCTAAGTCCTCGTAAAAAACCTATAGCATCTACATTTGATAATAATTATAAGTACGGAGAAATGCTTGTAGAAAAAAATATAACTCTATATTCTACTTGCGAGCATCATTTACTTCCTATTGTTGGGCGTGCTCATGTTGCTTATATATCTAACGGAACTGTCGTTGGACTTTCTAAAATGAATCGTATAGTTGATTATTATGCTAAACGTCCACAAGTACAAGAACGTCTTACTATGCAAATTGTTCAAGAATTACAAAATGCTTTAGGAACTAAAGATGTTGCTTGCGTAATTGATGCTAAGCATTTATGCGTAAATTCTAGAGGCATAAGAGATATTGAAAGCAGTACTGTAACAAGCGAATTTGGAGGTAAATTTAAAGAAGCATCTACTAAACGTGAATTTTTAGATTATATACAATTAGAAACAAAATTTTAAAAAACATATATTGAATTAGAATTAGTATTACACCTTCTACCTACTCCAGATAACAACTACCATAAGAGGATATATTTTTTAATTTAAATACTCTGTGTTATATTAAAATTAAGAAAAATTACTAGTATTTATTACATGTCTTACACATATTACAAGGTTCTAAGTTGTAATTCAAAATTAACTAGCGTACAAATACAGGTTCGTTTTCTTTTACTGTAAATTCTTCGCTATATGCATAGCCATCTACTGCAAAATTTTTAATATCATCTAAATTTTTAGCATCATTTTCTATTAAAAAGCGACTCATAGTACCTCTTGCCTTTTTAGCATAAAAACTAATAATTTTTAGCTTATCATTTTTCCAATCTTTAAACACGGGAGCAACTACAGGGACTTTTAATTTCTTTACATCAATTGCTTTAAAGTACTCGTTGCTAGCTAGATTTACAAAAAGCTCATTATCTTCCAATTCTGAATTAAGTTGATGTGTAAGTGTTTCTTTCCAAAATCCATAAAGTGTACTTGTATTATTTATCCCAAATTTAGTACCCATTTCTAGCCTGTAAGGTTGGATTAAATCTAACGGTTTTAAAACCCCATAAAGTCCAGAGAGTATTCGTAAGCTTATTTGCATATTATTTATTTTAGATTCATTTAAAGTATATGCATCTAAACCTGTATATACATCTCCACTAAACATATACACTGCCGGACGTGCGTTTTGTGGTGTAAAAGGTAAATTCCAATCTTGATTACGCTGCCAATTTAAATTTGCTAATTTTTCACTAATATGCATTAGACTAGACAAATCACTTGGCTTTAATACTTTTAAAGCATTATTTAATTGCTTAGATTGTTCTAAAAACAACGATTTAGAAAACATTTCTGTTGGTAATTCTGATTTTAAATCTAAAGATTTGGCTGGAGAGATTACTATTTTCATTTCTGTAATATTAAATACTTTTACTGTATTTGATGTGTATTCCAAATATAGTTAAAAGAAAAAAAATAGTACTTTAAGACTCTAACAATTCTTACAAAAGAGTCTTGTTATTTTACTTAAAATTACCAAAAAAAAGAGACTACCAGAAAAGGCAGTCTCTTTTTTATTTTTTAAAGCACGTTAATAACAACTTTTATTCCTCTTCAATCTGAAATCCTAATTGTTTCATATCCTTCCAAAAATCGGGATAGGATTTGCTTACTACTTCAGCCTCATTAATTAGTAAATCTGTTCTTAAAGCTAAGGGAGCAAATGCCATTGCCATACGGTGGTCTTGATAAGTATCTATAGCAATTCCTTCTTTTATTGTAGAAGTTGCTTCTAATTTTAAATCGGTATTGGTAATATGCACCGTCCCTCCTAGTTTTTCAATTTCTATTTTAAGGGCTTCTAAACGATCTGTTTCTTTAATTTTCAGTGTATGCAAGCCTTCCATGTGACAAGACACTCCCAATCCAAAGCAAGTTACTGCTATAGTTTGTGCTATATCTGGAGAGTTTGCTAAATCTAAAACTCCATTAAAAGCTTCTGTTCCTTTAACAGTCTCCTTAACCTTTTCTAAAGTAATGGTGTTATTGGCATAGCTAGTTTTAACTCCTAAATGGCTATAAATTTCTGCTAAGGAAGAATCTCCTTGATAGCTCGCTTTTTTATAACTTCCTAAAGTTATTTTTGCTTCTTTTGACAAAGCCACTAAGCTATAAAAATAAGATGCCGAACTCCAATCAGACTCTACTACTATAGTTTCTGTGCTTGTTTTTTCTAAGGGTTGAATGGCAATTGTATTATCTTTAAAACTTCCTACTGCACCAATTTCTTTCAATAATGAAAGTGTCATTTCAATATAAGGCACCGAAGTAACTTTACCTTCTAATTTAATTTTTAGTCCATTTGCTAAAGTGGGCGCTACCAGCATTAATGATGAAATGTATTGACTGCTTACATTAGCTTGAAGGCTTACTTCGTTTTTTGTGATTTTTTTTCCATGTAACAAAATTGGTGGGTATCCTTCTTCTTTTTCGTAAGAAACGTTTGCGCCCAAATCTTTAAGTGCATCTACGAGTATTTTAATAGGACGCTGTTGCATACGGGAACTTCCAGTAAGCAGTGTTTTTCTACCTTTACGCGTAGCAAAATAGGAAGTTAAAAAACGCATTGCTGTACCTGCATGGTGGATATCTACTTTTTCTACGGTACTTGCTATTGCTGCTTGCATTACTTGCGAATCATCGCTATTGGACAAGTTTTCAATTTCGATATTAGGATATAATGCTTGTAAAATCAATAAACGATTGGCTTCACTTTTAGATCCTGTTATTTGCAATGTTTCGTTAGAAATATTGGCTATTTTTTTTAAGGCTAATTTCATTACTTTCTGCTCTCTATAATTTTTCTGCGTTGAAATACAAAGGAAATAATTAATCCATATACCAATCCTCCTAAAATTTTAGCTCGTAAATAGGTAAATAGTAATCCTTTTTCTAAAATATTAGTTTTAAAAGGCTCTAATTTAAACCCATAATTTCCTATATGTTCTATAATTGCAAAAACAATTACAAAAAGAAATCCTAGTCGAACTACAGACCGCCAATAGGCATCCGATTTCATTATCTGTTTAAACATTTATTTTAATTTTTCGTTATTATGGTGCCTATTATGATCTCGCTTTGTTTTAAAATCTAATTTTTTATTAAACGAGGCTTCTAAATTAATTCCTGTCTGATTAGCAAGACACAAAACTACAAAAACTACATCGGCTAACTCTTCTCCTAAATCTTTATTTTTATCGCTTTCTTTTTCGCTTTGTTCTCCATATCTACGGGCAATAATACGGGCTACCTCGCCTACTTCTTCGGTTAGCTGAGCCATATTAGTTAATTCATTAAAATAACGTACACCATGCTCTTTAATCCAATTATCTACAGCGAGTTGAGCGTTTTTTAAATCCATGTTTTTATTTTTTTGTTATTTATTAGCAAAAATAAAAGTGTTCTACTTTTACTATTATTTGTTATTAAAAATTAGGCTTCCATTTTCTCTGCTAGTTCCATCCAACGCATTTCGTTTTTTTCAATATCACTAATAATTTTCTCTAATTCTTTGGATTTTTCAATTAGCGCATCTCCTTCTAAATTTTCAGTAGCAAAAATAGTTTCTATTTCTTGTTTCTTTAATTCTAATTTTTTTAACTCGCGTTCTACTTTACTAAATTCTTTTTGCTCGTTAAATGTAAGAGTCGAAGTACTATCCTTTTTCCTCTTACTTTTCTCTTGTTTTTCTTGTGCTTTTGTTTCTATTATTTTTTCTTCTTTAGGGGCTGGACTACTTTCATAACTCCTGAAATCTGAGTAATTACCTGGAAAATCATCAATTACACCATTACCTCTAAAGACAAATAAATGATCTACAATTTTATCCATAAAATACCTGTCGTGCGAAACTACTAGAAGACAACCAGGAAAGTCTAATAAAAACTCTTCTAATACATTTAACGTAACAATATCCAAATCGTTAGTCGGTTCATCGAGTATTAAAAAATTAGGATTTTGAATTAATACTGTACATAAAAACAAGCGTTTTCTTTCTCCTCCGCTTAACTTTTCTACAAAATCGTATTGTTTTTTCCTATCAAACAAAAAGCGTTCTAATAATTGACCTGCAGATATTTGTCTTCCTTTTTTTAATGGAATATATTCTCCATATTCTTTAATAACTTCTATTACTTTTTGACCTGGTTTAATAGTTATTCCACTTTGAGTGTAATAACCTATTTTAATGGTATCTCCAATAACTACTTTACCACTATCGGGAAGTTCTTTCTCTGTTAGTAAATTTAAAAAAGATGATTTTCCTGTACCATTTTTGCCTATAATTCCAATACGTTCTCCTTTTTTGAAAACATATTCCATTTTATCTACAATTTTTAAATTGTCATAACTTTTAGAAATTTTATGGAGCTCAATAATTTTACTTCCTAAACGCTCCATATTAATTTCTAATGTTACCTGGTGGTCTTGCCTACGTTGGTGCGCTTTTTCTTTTATCTCAAAAAAATCGTCAATCCGCGATTTGGATTTTGTAGTTCGTGCCTTAGGCTGACGACGCATCCAATCCAACTCCTTTTTATATAAATGCTTTGCTTTAGTTAACTCTGTTTGCTCTTGTGCTAAGCGCTGTTCTTTTTTTTCTATGTAATAAGCATAGTTACCTTTATAACTGTACATTTTACCTTGATCTAACTCTACAATTTCGTTACATACATTTTCCAAAAAATAACGATCGTGAGTTACCATAAATAGCGTAATTTTTTCTTTAGCAAAGTATTCCTCTAACCATTCAATCATTTCTAAATCTAAATGGTTTGTAGGCTCGTCTAAAAAAATTAACTCGGGCTTGCTTAGCAATACATTAGCTAAGGCCAATCGTTTTTTTTGACCTCCAGATAAAGCTTCTACTTTTCTGGATAAGTCGTCTAATTTTAATTTAGAAAGAATTTGTTTGTATTGCGTTTCAAAATCCCAAGCCTGTAATTGATCCATTGTGTCAAAAGCTTTTTGGTACAATTCGGCATCATTTGGGTTTTGTAATGCCTTTTCGTATTCTTCGATTGCTTTTAAAATATCATTGTCTCCCGTAAAAACAGCTTGCTCTACGGTTAAACCTTTTTGAAACACGGGCTCTTGCGGCAACGAAGCTACTTTAAGCCCCTTTCTATAGATTACTTGACCTTCATCGGGCTGATGTACTTTGGTTATAATTTCTAAAAGCGAGGTTTTCCCTGTTCCATTTTTGGCTACAAAACCAATTTTTTGACCTTCGTTAATACCAAAAGAGATTTTATTAAATAAAATACGTTCTCCAAAAGCTTTAGCTACATTTTCTACAGAAACAAAATTGTTCAAATCTTAATTTTTTTTGTAAAGCTACTAAATTTGTAGGGCTTTAGTTAGTCTAAAAATATTTTACGACTTTTGTTAAAAAATAATACTATGGGATTTTTTGATAAATTTAAAAGTAATAAAGAACCTAAAGCTGCATTCCCTTGGATACCCATTACGGATATTAGCGAATTGGACGCTATAAAAGAAGCCTCCAAAACTAAGCCTCAGGCTATATTTAAACATTCTACTCGCTGTGGAATAAGCAGTATGGTTATTCGTAAATTTGAATCTACAGCAAACTTTACTGTAGACGAAGTAGATGCGTATTATTTAGATTTACTAAACTATCGCCCCATTTCTATGGCTATCCAAGATAAATTTGGAGTAATGCATCAATCGCCACAACTTATTATTCTTAAAAACGGCAAAGTTGTACACCATGCTTCACATCATGATATTGATGGTCTCATAAAAAAATAGCATTACAGTTTATTAGCTACAATAAGCTCTAGAAACTTTATATAATATAATTACACACAAGCTGGTTTGTTTATTAAATCAGTTTGTATGTAAATTCCATTCTTATCAAAATATTTGTCAAAATATAATTCCTAAGAGGTTCGATTTCTAAAAAGTTATTTTTTCTAAAACAGTTCTCTTAAAAGTATTTTTTTCTTCTTCCTTAATTTATTCAGATAAATTTACTAGAATTTAAAAGTTTCTCCGATTTTATATTTGTCTAAGTATCGAATTCAAAACGATTGCTTATTTTTGCAAAATCTTTAATTAAAATACGTATCTAATGCAACGAGACGAAAAGATTTTTGAACTGATAGAACAAGAAAACCAACGCCAATTAAAAGGCTTAGAGCTTATTGCTTCTGAAAACTTTGTAAGTAATCAAGTAATGGAAGCACAAGGTTCTGTACTTACTAACAAATATGCCGAAGGATATCCTGGAAAACGTTATTATGGTGGTTGTGAAATTGTAGATATCGTAGAACAAATTGCTATAGATAGGGCAAAAGAACTTTTTGGTGCAGCGTATGCTAACGTGCAACCGCATTCTGGTTCGCAAGCAAACACGGCTGTTTTTGCAGCAACTATTAAGCCTGGAGATAAAATTTTAGGTTTTGACCTTTCCCATGGAGGACATTTAACGCATGGATCTCCGGTAAATTTTTCTGGAAAGTTATACCAACCGTCCTTTTATGGGGTTGAGGAAGCTACAGGCGAATTAGATTATAATAAAATTCAAACAATTGCAGAAAAGGAGCAACCTAAACTAATTATTGCAGGTGCTTCTGCCTATTCTAGAGAAATAGATTATAAGCGCTTCCGTGAAATTGCAGATAGCGTTAATGCAATATTAATAGCCGATATGGCACACCCTGCGGGCTTAATTGCTACAGGATTATTACAAAGCCCAATAGAGCATTGCCATATTGTAACCACTACAACTCACAAAACTTTACGTGGACCTCGTGGTGGTTTAATATTAATGGGTAAAGATTTTGAAAACCCACAAGGGATTACCCTTAAAAATGGAAAACTACGCAAAATGTCTTCCATGTTAGACAGCGCTGTATTCCCTGGAAATCAAGGTGGACCATTAGAGCATGTTATTGCTGCAAAAGCTATTGCTTTTGGAGAGGCTTTAACACCTGCCTTTACAACCTATTGTGAGCAAGTAGTTAAAAATGCTAATGTAGCTGCTAATGCATTAATTGCTAAAGGTTACAAAGTTATTTCTAATGGAACCGATAACCACATGATGTTAGTAGACCTTCGCAGTAAAGGAGTTACTGGTAAGCAGGCAGAAGAAGCTTTAGGTGTTGCAGATATTACTGTAAATAAAAATATGGTTCCGTTTGACAATCAATCTCCTTTTGTAACTTCTGGTATCCGTATTGGAGTTGCTGCTTCTACTACGCGTGGATTAAAAGAAGATGATTTTAAGTTGGTAATTGATTTAATAGACCAAGTAATTACAAATATTGAAGACGAGGCTAAATTGAAAGCTATTGGCAAAAAAGTAAACGACCTAATGGCAAACAGACCTTTGTTTGTTGCTTAATTCCTTTCTTAAACAATAAAAAGACCGCTTGCAATACTTGCAAAGCGGTCTTTTTATTTTCAATTAAATTGTAGAACTTAGCAAATACTTGAATTATACTTAGGTTTGAAACTAAAACGAATTGTACTTACAGGTGCTCCAGGTACTGGAAAAACCACCACAATAAATTATTTAAAAGAAAAAGGCTTTTATTGCTTTGAAGAAATTTCAAGAGATATCATTCGGGGTTTTCAATCTAAAGGAATATCTAATCCATTTATTTCAAATCCTAATCTATTTAACAAACAAATATTCCAGGAACGGATTAAGCAATTTAATAACATAAAAAAAGAATATCAATCTCCTATTTTTTACGATCGTGGAATTCATGATGTTGTTGCTTATATGGAATATGCAAATACCCCTATTCCCTATGAATATAAAATAGCATGCCAAAAATTTAAATACGATTTATTATTTATTTTCCCGCCTTGGAAAGAGATTTATAATACCGATAGCGAGCGTTTCGAAAGTTTTGAACAAGCGTGTAACCTACACAAAGCATTACTTAAAGTGTATGCAAAATACAACTACTCCCCTATTGAGGTTCCAAAAAGCTCTGTAACTTCACGCATCCAATTTATAACAGACACCCTTCAATGTCTATAACGTCTCCAGAAAACATATTACTAAAGTATTGGGGATATTCTCAATTTAGACCTCTTCAAAAAGAAATTATTGAAACGGTAACATCTAAAAAAAATGCTTTAGTATTAATGCCTACTGGGGGTGGAAAATCCGTATGTTATCAAATTCCGGCATTGCTCCAAGAGGGTATTTGTATAGTAATCTCTCCATTAATAGCGCTAATGGAAGATCAAATAACACAACTAAAAAACAGAGGGATAAAAGCTTTAAGTATTCCTAGTGGCTTATCTAAGTTTGATTTAGAAACAATATTAAATAATGCCGAATATGGAAATTATAAATTCTTATACCTGTCTCCCGAACGTTTGCAGCAAGAATTAGTTCAGAACCGAATTCAGAAAATGAATGTGTGTTTAATAGCTATTGACGAAGCACATTGTATTTCCGAATGGGGGCACGACTTTAGACCTGCTTATCTACGTTTAACGACACTTCGTGATTTACAACCCAAGGCACCAATAATTGCGCTAACAGCTACTGCTACAAAAAAGGTTGAACAAGACATTTTACACCAATTAAACCTTAAAAGTTATACCGTTTACAAGACTTCTTACCTTAGGAAAAATTTAAGCTATGGAGTATATAAAACACAGGATAAAAAGTATTTATTACTTCAAATACTAAAAAAACAAAAAGGTTGTGCCATTGTATATGTTCCTACTCGAAATCAAACAGAGGAAATATCGGCATTATTAAATCAATCAAACATTAAAGCTTTGCCTTACCACGGGGGTCTTAATAGCACGTTAAAGAAAAAACATTTTAATTTATGGATGGATAATACTATTCCTGTAATTGTAGCTACAAATGCTTTTGGAATGGGGATTGACAAGTCCAATGTACGCATGGTTATTCATATGCACCTACCTATGAGTATTGAAAATTATTTTCAAGAAGCTGGAAGAGCTGGAAGAGATGGCAAACAAGCCTTTGCGCTACTACTACAAACAGGAAACACCTCTCAAAAATTAATTCAGCAATTTGAAGCTCAAACGCCTACTATAGATTTTGTAAAGTTTGTGTATCGAAAACTATCTAGTTATTTACAAATAGGATATGGCGAAGGCTTTAATCAAAGTTTTTCATTATCATTTTCTAATTTTTGTAATCGCTATAAAATTAACAAAACAAAAACTTACAACACCTTAAAGGTATTAGATAAAAATAGCCTTATTACGTTTAACGAAGTATTTACACGGTTTACTCTTATACAAATTACTACCAACTCTAATACTTTTTACAATTATATATACAACAATATTGCATTTACTAAAATAGGAGATTTCTTAATACGGTCTTATTCTGGAATATTTACTAACCCTGTTACTATTAGCCTTAGTAGAATAGCTTCTGAAATTGGATTATCTGTTAACAATATTGAACTATTACTAGAGAAATTAGCGCAACAAGATTTAATTAGTATCGAAAATAAAAAACACGATATAACTATACATTATTTAAGGCCTAGAGAAGATAACACTGCTATAAATAGCGTGGCTAAGCACATAAAACAACAAATAAAGTATAAAAAGAAAAAAATTACTAACATTATATCTTTTTTAGACGAAGAAACAACTTGTAAGTCTAAATATCTGCTTAAATACTTTGGAGAAGACACTACCGAATGCGGTATTTGTTCTGCTTGTATAAAAAAAAGAAAAGCTTTTAAACCAAATGTACAAGAAGCAGAAAAGGCCATTCTGTCTATTCTTAATTTAAAAAACATAGATTCGAGGACGTTAACAGATAAACTACCTATTTTTAAACATTCCACCATAATAGAAGCTCTTAAAGTTCTATTATCTAACCACAAAATAAGCATCCTTCCAGATAATACTTATTGCATAAAAAAATAACGAATGAAGAAATTACGAATTGTATTTATGGGTACACCCGATTTTGCAACAACTACCCTAAAGCATTTACATGAAAACAATTACAATATTGTAGGCGTTATTACAGCCCCCGACCGTCCCGCAGGAAGAGGTTTAAAACTTAGAGCCTCTTCCGTAAAAACATTTGCTTCCTCTGTAGGGTTAAAGATACTACAACCCACTAACCTTAAAAATGAAGATTTTTTAAGCGAATTAGAAGATTTACAAGCCGATATTCAAATTATTGTAGCTTTTAGAATGCTCCCCAAAGTAGTATGGTCTATGCCTAAGTACGGTACATTTAATTTACACGCCTCACTACTTCCTCAATACCGTGGCGCTGCTCCAATAAATTGGGCAATAATAAATGGAGAAACCAAAACAGGGAATACAACCTTTTTTATTGATGAAAAAATAGATACTGGAGCAATTATTTTACAAGAGAAGCTTTTAATTTCTGAGAACGAAACTGCGGGAGAACTTCATGATAGATTAATGCATAATGGTGCTGCTTTAGTAACTCAAACTTTAGATTTAATTGAAACAGGAAAATGTAATACTACTCCGCAACCTAATTTTGAACCTAAAACAGCTTATAAATTACATAAAGAGAATACTAAAATAGACTGGAATGCTAACGGCGAAGTTATTCATAATTTAATAAGAGGACTTTCTCCCTACCCATCGGCTTGGTGTTATTTAAAAAATGGAGACCGAGACCTTACCATTAAAATTCATAAAGCATCTTTTATTAAACAAATAACTTCTAAAAAAGCAGGGGCAATTACTATAGAAAATAGAAATATTAAAGTTACTGTTGCTAATGGAATAATTACACTACAAAGTTTACAATTTCCAGGAAAAAAGATAATGGATGCAAGCTCCTTACTTAATGGTTTTCGCTTTAATGAGGAAGATTTTTTATATTAAAAACACAAAAACCTTAAAAAATTACGCTTCTTTTATTAACAATCCCTTATAATTATTAACAAAAAGCCTCTAAACTACTGGGACTACTTGCATGGAAAAGAAAAGCGCATAAATTTGTACACCTACAATCAAATTTAATGATTGTGTACAAACTTAATTAAATCAATAAATTATGAACAAAACTGAATTAATAGACAGTATTGCAGAGAAGGCAGGTATTACAAAAGCTGCTGCTAAAATTGCATTAGAAACATTTTTAGGAGATATAGAAACAACACTTAAAAAAGGAGATAGAGTATCTTTAGTTGGGTTTGGATCTTGGTCTGTTTCTAAAAGAGCTGCTCGCGATGGAAGAAACCCTCAAACGGGACAAACTATTAAAATTGCTGCTAAAAATGTTGTAAAATTTAAAGCAGGTTCTGAATTATCAAACTCTGTAAATTAAAAACAGAAATTTGTTAAACAAAACAAAAAGCTGCCTTAAAAAGCAGCTTTTTTTGTTTTTAAAACTCTACAAAAATTACATTTTAACTATTTTATTTGCCTTTGGTCGATTACCTATAAAAAAACAAAATAAAACGATATAGTTACAAAACCTTTAAAATCAATAAACAAAGGAGTATTTGGGATGGTTTAAGTGCAAAAAAAGTATTATTTAAGTAATTTTATTTATGAATATGTTTTTTATTGTTTAAATACTTGCCTAATTTTACTGAACCTACTTATAAACTTAGCCTCATGATATTAACTAAAATAAATTCTGGAAGTGTTTTATTAGCGGAACCTTCTTTACTTATAAATAAACAATTTCAACGCTCTGTTGTATTAATTGCCGAATACTCTCAAAATGGAGTTATAGGCTTTATTACAAACAAGCCTTTATGCCTCACTATCTCCGAAATATTACCAGACATAACAGAAGAATTTCGCATTTATTCTGGTGGGCCTGTTGAGAAAGAAAATTTATACTTTCTACATACTTGCCCACATTTAATTCCTAATAGTATTAAAATTTCTGATGGTGTGTATTGGGGCGGAGATTTTAATATTGTTGCAGGTCTAATAACTTCAAAAAGAATAACACCTTGCGATATTAAATTCTTTCTAGGATATACTGGTTGGCATTATAACCAATTGCATGATGAAATAAACAAACGAGATTGGATTGTTCAAAGTGAAACTTTTTCTAAGTCTTTAATAAAAGATAATACCGATTGCTTTTGGAAAAAATCTTTAAATTCTCTTGGTGGAGAGTATTTACTGTGGTCTAATGCTCCAGAAAACCCAAGCCATAATTAAACATAAAATTATAGCCTGCCTTTTTTTACATAATTATATAAAAAAGACAGGTTATTCTAAATATATAAACATTAAACGAATCTCTAATGTTTTGCTAACAACTAATAAATTATGTTAGTTTAATATTAACATTTACAGTTTGCTGTAATTTATTAGCTACCGTGTTAAAGAATTTCTTTTTTCTGTAATTAGACACGCTTGTTATGCCTGTAATAACATTTGTAATAAATAATTCGTCCGCTTTTTGAAGTTCGAATGTAGAAATAGACTCTTCTTTTAACGTATAATTTGCTTTCTTTTTAAGCAAATTAATTAGTTGTTTTCTAAAAACCCCGTTAATACAACCATCTTTAAGGGGCGGTGTTTTTATTTCGGTACCTTTTACCAAAAAAATATTGCCGTTAATGGCCTCTACTACTTTTTTATCTGTATTAAGAAGAATTAAATTTTTATAATCGTTCTCTTTTGCAAAAATCCCTGCCAATACATTTAAACTTCTATTATTAGTTTTCAATGTAGACAACAAATCCTTAGCTAAGTAATGATCTTTAAACAGCTCAATACGATAGCTTTCATCTAAAAAATTATTGTTAACATAAAAAGGAGTTTCTATTTTTTTTATAGCAATAAAAAAACCTACAGCATGGTCTGTTGGAGTGTACAAACCTTTACTATCCCTATACACACTTAGCTTAACACGTAGGCTTTGCGTTTTAGGAAGTCCATGGCTAGCAACGGTATCTAAAATTTGTTTTTCAAAATATTCCAAAGTAAAATTTAAAGGAATGCGCATTCTTAAAATACGCATAGAGGCCATTAACCTAAAATAATGATCTTCCCAAAATAACACATCATTACCGTTTACTCGTATAGTCTCAAACAAAGCATCTCCATAGGCAAAACCCCTATTATACACACTTAATTGTGCTTTTGCATTCGAAACAATTTCTCCATTAAAATTTATCATAAAAAAAGCCCTTACAAAGAAGGGCAAATATACGTTTATGTACTAAATAATTATGCTGAACCTAAAATATGCTTTAAGTTTCCTATGGTATTTTCCCATAGCATTTTATTTTCCTCTAATTCATCTTCTTCAGAAAAATCGGTAATCATTAATGATACATCTTTAGTAATTTCATCTACTTGAATACGAATTTCAAAGTAACAATCTTCATCATCTTCATCGTACTCCCATTGAAATCGCACCCTGTCATTCGTTTTTTTTGATAATAGCTTGGCTGTTTCCTCGCTATCGTCCCAAATAAAGGTAAATTTTTCTCCTCTTGAATTCACATTATCTGCAAACCACTCCGATAAACCAGATGGTGTGGATATATAGTTATATAGCATTTGAGGAGATGCGTGTATAATAAACTCTAATTCGTATTTTATTTTATCTGACATAGTAATAACCTTGTTTGGCACCTAATATATTGAATAATTATTGTCCCAACAAAGTAAAACAAGTATTTTAAAAATAGTATCAAATAAAAAAACATCTTTAACATATATTTTTGTGTAAACCAATATATGTTAATATATTTGCACCCGCTAAAACAAGCATTTTGTTTAGTAATTATGGCGAGGTAGCTCAGTTGGTTAGAGCGTCGGATTCATAACCCGGAGGTCACGAGTTCAAATCTCGTTCTCGCTACTACTAAAACCCCTTGATTTTCAAGGGGTTTTGTTGTTTTTAGACTTTTATTTACCGACCTCTGTTCTCCATTTTTACACGTTTTTTGCTGGAGTACACTTTTGCATCTATTTTCAACCTTTTTTTACCCAAAAATTTGCACTTTTTTTACTGCTTTATGTACTACTGTTTGATCTATATAGTGCCTTTCTAGTATTTCATCTGAACTATGTGAAGAGAATTTTTTAGTGCTTTTACCCATAGCAACATTTAAATAGGTTAAATATGTTTTTCGCAAATGTTTCAACTGAATTTCTCTACCCGTACCTAATTGATTATAAAAATGACTAAACCCTTTAGATAAATTTTCCATAATTGCCAATGTAGATGTCTTTGTTCGGTCTGGACTTAAAATATATTCATTTAATCCTTTTTTGTTTTGGTAACCCAATCTATAAAGAATTTTTCTCAACCCTGCTGTTACAGGAATAACCTTAGGAGGAACATCTTTATTGTGCCCATCTCAAGACCGTTGCAAGGAATTTTCAAAAAAATACAGAATTCCTTATCTTTAAATATGGAATTAATATCTCAGCCTACTTTAGCCGATAGTATTTGTGATTTACGGACACGAAAAATAAAGAAGACTTTCTTCACCCAAATCAACAATTTAATTAACTGGGATTCTATCGACTA
>CALLUJ010000150.1 GCA_938011245.1 uncultured Aquimarina sp.
TTTGAAAATATTGAACTCTTAAAAAATTGGTTACATCAAATGGTTTGTGAGATGGATACTAATTTGATTAAATCTATTGTAAGCAATCATCATTATATCGATTTATTCAATAAAATCATATTACAATAGAAATGGTATTAATTACTTTTTTTAAGCATTTTATTCTTTTGTAGAATAAGGTGCTTTTATGGCATAAAAAAACCCAGTTTACCTAATGTAAACTGGGTTTTTTTATCTTAATTTTTTACCATTTTCTCCATGAAAATGATATTCTAAATACGTGTAGGCATCTCTAGAAGAGATTTGAATCCAGCGTTTATGGTCTAAAGACCACTTAGCTCGGATTGATGGAAAACCTTTAGTTAAGAAAGCAACAATAAAAGGATGGGCAGTAATGCTTACCTTTCGTCCTTTACTTTTTGAAATATATTTTTTTAATTCGACCTCTATTTTATCTACTAATACTATCGGTGCTTCTACCTCGCCATTACCACCATTAGGGTTTTTTTCGCGAGTTTTAATATTAGTTTCTGGTCTTACACGTTGACGTGTAATTTGTACTAAACCAAATTTACTTGGAGGTAAAATTTTATGTTTAGCACGATCATCAGCCATTTCTTCGCGCAAGAAATTGAAGAGTTCTTGTCGGTTTTCAGACTTATTCATGTCAATAAAGTCTACCACAATAATTCCTCCCATATCACGTAAACGCAACTGTCGGGCAATTTCTTTAGCACTAATTATATTTACTTCTAGTGCTGTGTCTTCTTGGCTTTTTGCTTTGTTAGATCGATTCCCACTGTTTACATCAATAACATGTAACGCTTCTGTGTGCTCGATAATTAAATAAGCTCCTTTACTCATGGATACTGACTGTCCAAAACTTGTTTTGATTTGACGTTCGATTCCAAATTTTTCAAAAATAGGAGTCCCATCGCTATATTTCTTAGCAATAGATACTTTTTTTGGAGCAATTTCTGTAAGATAGTCTGTTACTTGGCTGTAAACTTCTTCATTATCTACATGAATACCAGAAAAACTATCGTTAAAAACATCTCTTAAAATAGAGGATACTCTATTCATTTCGCCTAAAACTTTAGTGGGGTGGGGTGCTTTATATAATTCTCCACACATTTTCCCCCAACGCTCTACTAAGTTTTGTAGGTCTTTGTCTAATTCGGCTACTTTTTTACCTTCGGCAACTGTTCGGATAATTACTCCAAATCCTTTAGGTTTAATACTTTTAACTAATCTTTTTAGTCGGTCTTTCTCTTCATTACTTGTAATTTTTTGAGAAACCGATACACGATTTGAAAAAGGCACTAAAACTATATAACGACCAGCTATAGATATTTCTGAGCTTAGTCGAGGTCCTTTAGTAGAAATAGGCTCTTTTACTATTTGTACTAAAATAGACTGGTTGGCTTTGAAAACATCAATAATACTTCCTGATTTTTCAATATCTTTTTCAGTTTGAAAATTCGTTAACGAATAATCTTTTAATTTACCTGTGCTTACACGTTTTACGAACTTTATAAGAGAATTGACTTGGGGACCTAAATCTAAATAATGTAAAAAGGCATCTTTTTCATAACCTACATCTACAAAGGCTGCATTAAGTCCTGCAACAGGTTTTCGTATTTTAGCAATAAAAATATCACCAACCGAAAACGCAGTACTATCTTCTTCTTTATGAAGTTCTATAAGTTTTCCATCTTTGAGTAAGGCAAAATCTGTAGCAGAACCTGATCTAATAACTAATTCTTTATTCATTTTATTAGATTTTAAGTTGATTTGTCAACTTGGTTAATTACAAATTTTCACAGGAAAATACACACATACTATATTTCTATAATAAGTGTATTATTTTTCCAATCGCTACCAATATGTGATAGCTATTTCAATGAACTGATTTTTAAAAGAAAAAGTAGTCTAAATGACTACTTTTTCTTGTGGCGATTAGCTCTTCTACGCTTTTTGCGTTTATGCGTTGCTACCTTATGTCTTTTTCTTTTTTTACCACTTGGCATAATAATGTATAATTTGTTTGTTAATTTTTACTTTCTACGATAACATTTGTTTTTACACCTTCAGAAAATATTTTTGCAGGTTTGAAAGCTGGAATATTATGTGCTGGAATCTTGATAGATGTATTTTTAGAAATATTTCTACCTGTTTTCTCTGCTCTAGTTTTAATAATAAAACTTCCAAAACCTCTTAAATACACATTGTCACCACTTTCAAGAGAAACTTTCACTTCCTCCATAAACGATTCGACAGTTGCTTGAACGTCTGTTTTTTCTAATCCTAATTTCTCAGAGATGTTTGCTACAATATCTGCTTTTGTCATCTTGTTTTCTATTTTGGGGGTTTAATAGTTTGCAAATATATAAATTTAAATATCAATAATTCAATACTTAAAGCTATTTTTTAATTTACAAAAGTTTATTTTTACTAAAAAACACCTTGGTTAATAATTTTTCTAAAAATTTAGTCGATTGGTATGCGCGTAACTTACGTGATCTTCCATGGAGAAATACACAAAATTCGTACCGTATATGGTTGAGTGAGATAATTTTACAACAAACACGGGTTATTCAAGGGCTTCCCTACTATTTAAAATTTATAGAGAAATACCCTACAGTTTTAAAATTAGCAAAAGCAAAAGAGGAAGAAATTCTAAAACTATGGGAAGGACTAGGTTACTATTCTAGAGCTCGAAACTTACACAAAGCTGCTATTATGGTAGTCGAAAAGTATAATGGAGAATTCCCTACTAGCTACAATAACCTTATAAAATTAAAAGGAGTTGGAGTTTACACAGCAAGTGCCGTTGCTTCTTTTTCTAGCAATGAAGCCGTTGCTGTAGTAGATGGTAATGTGTACAGAGTGTTATCTAGAATTTTTGGAGTGTTTACACCTATAAATAGTAGTGAAGGGCAAAAAGAATTTAAAAAAATTGCAGATTCTTTACTAGATACTAGCAATTCCGCAAATCACAATCAAGCTATTATGGAATTTGGAGCACTATGCTGTACTCCTAAAAAACCAAAATGTTTAACCTGCCCGTTTCTAAAAGATTGTTATTCTTTCAATAATAACACTATTGATATACTTCCAATAAAGCTTAAAAAAACCAAAATTACTATTAAATACTTTTTTTACCTTATTATTAAAGTTCCTAATAATACTACCTATATTTCGCGAAGAGAAAAAAAAGGAATTTGGAAACATTTATACGAGTTTCCTCTCGTGGTTTCAGAAATTAATCTATCTTCAAAACAAATTATAGAAAACTTTAGTGAATTACTTTCTATTGAAATACCTCCTAATAAAGTTACATTAATTAAAAAATTAGATAAACCCCACAAGCTATCCCATCAGCATATTTATACAACGTTTTTTGAATATCAATATAACGGGAAAATAATATCTGATAAATTTTCTAATGTTGCTGTGAATAATTTAGACAATTACCCTTTTCCTGTACTAATTTCTAATTTTAAAGAGAACTATAAATTTTAAAATGGCATCCACAACTTTTTATTATTTTAGTGGTTATAATTCATTTATCATGCGATAAATAAAACAAATTACTATGGCTGGAACATTGAACAAAGTAATGTTAATAGGACATACAGGAGGTGATGTAAAAATAACCTATTTTGAAGGAGGAGGTTCTATTGGTCGATTCCCTATAGCTACAAATGAAGATTATGTAAATAAAAATACTGGCGAACGCGTTTCTAACACCGAATGGCATAACATAGTCGTAAGAAATAAAGCTGCAGAAATTTGCGAAAAATATTTAAAAAAAGGAGACAAAGTATATATAGAAGGTCGTATTAAAACTAGAAAATGGCAAGACGACAAAGGTATAGATCGGTATTCTACAGAAATCCAATGTATCGATTTTACTTTTCTAAGTCCAAAAAATGAAACTACTGAGGACTCTTCTTTTGGAAATTCTTCTAATGCTAACACACCTCCACAAACTACAAATTCAACCCCTTCTACAGATCCCTCCCCTAATAATTCGAAAATTTTAGAGGAAGATGATTTACCTTTTTAACTAAGTATATAAATTCATGCAATACGCTTTTCGATGTATTTTATTCATCTTTAGTACTATTTTATTATTCACAGGGTGTACTAACGAGCATTTACCTAAACCTAAAGGAATGCTAAGGTTAAATTATCCTACACCCAATTATAAAAATAAAAAAACTCTTTGCGGCTTTACATTTGATCAAAACAAAGAAAGCTCCTTTAAATCTATTTACAAAAGAGGAGGTTGCGCTTGCGAAATAAAGTACCCTAAATTAAATGCAACTATCTTTTTAACTCATCGAAAAATAAATAAAGACCTAAAGAAACTTCTAACAGATGCTCAAAACTTAACACAGGAACACGTAGTAAAAGCAGATGACATAAAACCTAGAGAATACATTAATAATTCAAAACAAGTATATGGAATGTCTTACGAGGTTATTGGAGATGCTGCTTCACCAGCACAATTTTATGTTACGGATAGTATTTCTAACTTTTTATTAGGATCTGTTTACTTTAAAGCCAAACCTAATTACGATTCTATATTACCCGCTGCAACTTACCTACGAAATGATATTCGTATTTTAATGGAATCCTTAAAATGGTAAATCAATTACGTAATCAAAAATACTCACTTAGTACACCTTGCCTTTAATAAAACCACTAATAGTGTTTGTTAGCTACAAGTTTATTTTGTACCTTTGCAAACTATTAAAAGAAAAATTAATTTTTTAACACTCACGCTATGTACGCAATTGTAGAGATAGCAGGGCAGCAATTTAAAGTTGCAAAAGACCAAAAAGTATTTGTTCATCGTTTAGCAGGCGAAGAAGGTGACAACATTACATTTGACAATGTGTTACTTACTGCAGACGGAGACAACATTACAATTGGCGCCCCAGCTATAGAGGGAGCTCAAGTAGGAGCAAAGATCTCAAGACACCTTAAAGGTGACAAAGTAATCGTTTTCAAAAAGAAAAGAAGAAAAGGTTACCGTGTAAAAAATGGTCACAGACAGCACCTTACAGAAATTGTAATTGAAAATATTACAGCTTCGGGTGCTAAGCCAGCAAAAAAAACAGCAACACCAAAAAAGGCAGACGCTCCTAAAAAAGCAGCTTCAAAAGGTGATGATTTAAAGAAAATTGAAGGAATTGGACCAAAAGCATCAGAAGCTTTAGTTAATGCTGGAATTGACACTTTTGCAAAATTAGCAAAAGCAGAGCCTGCAAATATTAAAGAAATTTTAACGGCTGCAAGTTCAAGATTATCCCACTTAGAGCCTGGATCATGGCCTCAACAGTCCCAATTAGCGGCTGATGGTAAATGGGATGAATTAAAAGTATTACAAGATAAATTAGACGGCGGGAAATAATTCTTAATGTTTAAAAAGTTTAACCTTCCTAAAAAGTAATTAGGAATAAATCGAAGTAAAATGGCTCACAAAAAAGGGGTAGGTAGTTCGAAAAACGGTAGAGAATCAGAATCGAAACGCTTAGGTGTAAAGATTTTTGGAGGACAAGCAGCTATTGCTGGTAATATTATCGTTAGACAAAGAGGAACAGCACACAAACCAGGAGAAAATGTGTACGCTGGAAAAGACCATACTTTACACGCTAAAGTAGACGGTTTAGTTAAATTTACTAAGAAAAAAGATAATAAATCTTACGTTTCTATTGTTCCTTTCGAGGCATAGTAAATTCTATTTTTAAAATATTAAGCCCATTACTTTTGTAATGGGCTTTTCTTGCTTTTATTCATTTTTTTAATTAGAGATTACTAAATTGCAATCCCAAACAAGTATATTATATATTATTAATGATTGCCGATATAACTCAAATAGATACTGACTTATTTCTTTTTTTAAATAATCTAGGAAGTCCCACTTGGGATAAATTGTGGTTTATATATACAGAAAAACGAAGCCATATCCCTATCCTTCTTTTGCTTTTAATTTTAACGTACAAAACGTTAGGGTTAAAACCATTTTTAGTGTCTGTTATTGTAATTGCTCTAATGGCAACATTTACCGATCAAATTACCAATATTGTGAAATATCACTTCTTACGCCCAAGACCTTGTAAACTAGATATACTACAAGGAAGTATGCGTTACGTTGCTAAGCGATGTAGTAGCTATAGTTTTTTCTCTGGGCACTCTTCTAATAGTATGGCTATTGCTGTTATTTTTAGTCTTTTATTAAAACCTAAGTACCCAAAAGCTATATATTTAATTTTACTATGGTCTTTATTAATGGGGTATAGCCGAATATACGTAGGCGTACACTATCCAAGTGATGTCTTAACAGGGTTTGCCTTTGGTGCTATTAGTGGTACTCTGTTTTATCTCTTATATCAGAAGGTAATTTCCAAGCTAAATCTTTAATGTAAAAAAATCTCTATCCTCTAAAAAAGGAAATTTCTTTCGAGTAGCGTATAGTACTCCTTTCTCTATTCTAGTTGTTAAGATGTTCTCTCGTTCATCAATTTCAAAAAATGCTACACCTTCTGGATTAAAGCAATTAGAATGACCTATGTATTGCAATCCATTTTCATCAACACCTACTCTATTTACACCAATTACGTAACATAAATTTTCAATTGCCCTAGCTTTTAAAAGAGTATCCCAAGCTTCAATACGTTGTTTTGGCCAATTAGCAATACATAAAATTACATCGTACTCTTCCGTATTTCTGGAAGTAACAGGAAATCTCAAATCATAACATATTAAAGGTTTTATCTTCCATCCCTTATATTCAAAAATAGGAAGCTTTTCCCCTTTAGTAATAAATTTACTTTCATTCCCCATTCCAAACAAATGCCATTTATCATATTGTTGTATTACTCCATTAGGTGTAATAAAAAACATTCTATTGTACCTTTTTTTATTTTCAGAAATAATAATACTTCCAACTATAACTACTTTATACCTTTTAGCCATATTAAGCATCCAAACAACCGTTTCTCCTTCCATAGCTTCCTCATACAAATCCTCTACAGAAAAACCCGTCGAAAAAGTTTCTGGTAATACTACAACATCTGTATTACTAAGTTTTTCAATATAGCTTTCTATTCGAATACGATTAGTCTTGGGGTTATTCCAATCCAATGGAATTTGAAAGCAACTAATTTGTAAAGAAGGTTTCATTATCATTTTTTATAATAAATGTAACTATCTGTTAATAAGACAATAAATTAATATTCAGATAATATATATTTAAATTTAAGAAAACGTTTTCATTAACTCTATAAGGTATTTTGCTTTTTTAAAATTTCAAACAAATTTAGGTGTTTGATAAAAAATTCTTTATGAAAAAAAGAATCATAGAAGTTGTTGTTATTTCCGATATTCATTTGGGTACTTATGGTTGCCATGCAAAAGAATTGTTACAATATCTAAAAACTATTCAGCCTCAAATGGTAGTTTTAAATGGAGACATTATAGATGTTTGGCAATTTAAAAAGAGATATTGACCTAAATCCCATATGAAAATTATTAGACACATTATGGGATGGATTACTAAAGGTGTTAAAGTATATTATGTGACAGGAAATCACGATGAAATGCTACGCAAATTTGTAGGCTTTAAAATGGGATCCTTCGAAATTGTAAACAAAATTGTACTAAATCTTGATGGGAAAAAGGCTTGGTGTTTTCATGGCGATGTTTTTGATGTTACTATGCAACATTCCAAATGGCTAGCTAAATTAGGAGCTATTGGCTACGATTCATTAATTATTCTTAATAGAATGTTCAATTTTATGATGAAAAAAATAGGTAAAAATCCTATTTCAATGTCCAAAAAAATAAAAAACAGTGTTAAGTCTGCTGTAAAATTTATAAACAATTTTGAAGATACTGCTTCCAATATTGCCATAGAAAATAACTATGACTATGTTGTTTGTGGGCATATTCATCAACCAGAAATAAAGAATATAACTACTAATTTAGGAAAAGTAACTTACTTGAATTCTGGAGATTGGGTAGAAAACCTAACTGCACTAGAATATAAAACAGGAAATTGGAAATTATATAACTTTTATAAGGACTCCTTAATAGAAGATATTCTTGTAGATCAAGAAGCCATTGAAAAAGAACAAATTTTAGAAACCAACAAATTATTTGAAAATTTGCTAACAGAATTACAAATAAAAAACACTCCCAAAACTTGACGATGAAAGTACTCTATGCAATCCAAGGCACAGGAAATGGTCATTTAAGTCGAGCTAGAGCAATAATTCCAGTTTTACAATCTAAAAATATAGAGTTAGACCTCTTGGTAAGTGGTATACAAACCGATATGACGCTACCCTACAAAATTAAATATCGATTTAAAGGTCTTAGTTTTATATTCGGGAAAAATGGAGGTATTGATGTTTGGCGCACCTATCTTAAAGCCAACGCTTCACGCCTTAAAACAGAAATTCAGAACCTTCCCGTTGAAGATTATGATTTAGTAATTAACGATTTTGAACCTGTTTCGGCTTGGGCATGTAAAATAAAACACATCCCTTGTGTTAGCTTTAGTCATCAAGCTGCAGTAATTGATGAAAAATCTCCTAAACCAGAAAAATCGGATTTAGTAGGTAAACTTATTTTAAAAAATTACGCGCCAAGTAATAAACAAATCGGTTTACACTTCAAACCATACAGCAAGTATATCTATACTCCAATTATTAGATCTAAAATTCGCAATGCAAATCCTACAAATAACAATCACTATACCGTTTATTTACCTTCATATAGCGATGAAAAATTACTGCAAATATTTTCAAAAATTGAAAACGTAAACTGGCATATTTTTTCAAAGCTTTGCAAAAAAAAGAAACTTATAAATCATATCTCCCTTTCGCCTGTGGATAACCAATCTTTCTTGAAAAGTATTTGCTCTTCCAAAGGTATACTTTGCGGTGCTGGCTTTGAAACTCCTGCTGAAGCTCTATACCTTAAAAAAAAATTAATGGTAATCCCTATGAAAGGACAATACGAGCAACAATGCAATGCTGCTTCCCTAAAGGCAATAGGTGTTCCCATTTTAAAATCTTTAAAGGAAAAGCATATTCCAAAAATTAAAGAATGGATTTCTAATAACGAAATTATATCTGTTGATTTTCCTGACCAAACTGAAGAAATTGTAGACGAAATTATAGAGTGGGGTTTAATAGAAAAGATAAAAAAAGAAAAACATAGACTTTCATCATAATTTCAACATTACTATTATATAATTTGGAGCCTATATATAAAGCTATAAAAACTCTTAAAAATTCCCTATTTTCGCATCCTAAATTATAAGTGATTACCCATGAGCACTAAGTTCGCAGATTATAAGGGATTAGACCTCTCTAAAGTAGCCGAAGAAGTACTAGAGTTTTGGAAAAAGGAAGCCATTTTTGATAAAAGTATTTCCACTAGAGAAGGACAAAAACCTTTTGTTTTTTTTGAAGGTCCTCCTTCTGCTAATGGACTTCCTGGGATTCATCATGTAATGGCAAGAGCCATAAAAGATATTTTTTGTAGATACAAAACCCAAAAAGGATTTCAGGTAAAACGAAAAGCAGGTTGGGATACGCATGGATTACCTGTAGAGCTTGGAGTAGAAAAAGAACTAGGAATTACTAAAGAAGATATTGGTAAGAAAATTTCGGTAGAAGAATACAACCAAGCCTGTAGAAATGCCGTAATGAAATATACCGATGTATGGAACGATCTTACTGAAAAAATTGGGTATTGGGTAGATATGGAAAATCCATATATTACCTATAAGCCAAAATATATGGAAACGGTTTGGTGGCTATTAGCTCAATTATACAATAAAGGGCTAATTTATAAAGGCTATACAATACAACCCTATTCTCCTAAAGCTGGAACAGGTTTAAGCTCCCACGAATTAAACCAACCAGGAACCTATCAAGATGTTACCGATACTACTGTAGTGGCACAATTTAAAGCTATTAATGATAGTCTTCCTGTATTTTTACAAGGGTTAGGAACTATTCATTTCTTAGCATGGACAACCACTCCTTGGACTTTACCAAGTAATACTGCTTTAACCGTTGGCCCAAAAATTGATTATGTATTGGTCGAAACCTATAATCAATACACTTTTGAAGCTACTAAAGTAATTTTAGCTAAAAACTTAGTAGGCAAACAATTTGCTGGTAAAAAATTCAATCAAGTAGAAGAGGTTTCCGAAATAACGGGATACAATGTAGGAGATAAAATAATTCCTTACAGAATTTTAAGCGAATTTAAAGGAATAGATTTGTTAGATATTCGCTATGAGCAGTTATTAAATTATGCACAACCAAACGATAATCCCGAAGATGCTTTCCGCATAATTTTAGGTGATTTTGTAACTACCGAAGATGGTACTGGTATTGTCCATACAGCACCTACTTTTGGAGCAGACGATGCTTTAGTTGCCAAGCAGGCTACACCAGAAGTTCCCCCTATGCTAGTAAAAGATACCAACGATAATTTAGTGCCATTAGTAGATTTACAAGGTCGGTTCACTTCTCATATGGGAGAGTTTGCAGGAAAGTTTGTAAAAAACGATTATTATAATGAAGGGGAAGCCCCTGAGCGTTCTATAGATGTTGAAATAGCAATTAAATTAAAAGAAGAAAACAAAGCTTTTAAAGTAGAAAAATACGTCCATAGCTATCCTAACTGTTGGCGTACCGATAAGCCTATTTTATATTACCCATTAGATTCATGGTTTATAAAAGTTACAGATGTTAAAAACCGTATGCATGAGTTAAATTTAGGAATTAATTGGAAACCTAAAGCTACAGGAGAAGGACGTTTTGGAAATTGGCTAGCCAATGCTAACGATTGGAACTTATCTAGATCTCGATACTGGGGAATCCCTTTACCTATATGGCGAACCGAAGATAAAACAGAAGAAATTTGTATTGGATCGGTAAACGAATTAAAGGCAGAAATCCAAAAAGCTATTGATGCAGGTGTTTTAAAAGAAGATATTTTTGCCGATTTTAAGGTAGGCGACATGTCCGAAGAAAACTATGCTAAAATAGACCTTCACAAAAATATAGTGGATCAAATTACTTTAGTTTCTCCATCTGGAAAACCTATGAAACGCGAAAGCGATTTAATTGATGTGTGGTTTGACTCTGGTGCAATGCCTGTTGCCCAGTGGCACTATCCTTTTGAAAATAAAGAACGTATCGAATCTGGTGATTATAAAGCGGATTTTATTGCAGAAGGTGTAGACCAAACTCGTGGTTGGTTTTACACCCTACATGCTATTTCTACCATGATTTTTGACGATGTTGCCTACAAAAATGTAGTTTCTAATGGTTTGGTATTGGATAAGAACGGACAAAAAATGTCTAAGCGTTTAGGCAATGCAGCAGACCCGTTTAAAACGTTGAACACTTATGGTCCCGATGCTACACGTTGGTACATGATAAGTAACGCCAACCCATGGGATAACTTAAAATTCGATTTAGAGGGTATTGCAGAAGTACGTCGTAAATTCTTTGGAACTCTATATAATACTTATTCCTTTTTTGGTTTATATGCCAATATTGATGGATTTAATTATAGTGAAACCGAAATTCCTATTAAGGAAAGACCCGAAATTGATCAATGGATATTAAGTGAATTAAATACTTTAATTAAAAAAGTAGATACTTTTTACGAAGCTTTCGAACCCACAAAAGCCACACGTGCTATTTCAGATTTTGTTCAAGAAAATTTGAGTAACTGGTACGTCCGTTTATGTAGAAGAAGGTTTTGGAAAGGAGAATACGCACACGACAAAATATCTGCTTATCAAACTTTATATACTTGTTTGCTAACGGTTGCCAAATTAGGTGCACCCGTAGCTCCTTTTTACATGGATCGTTTGTATAAGGATTTAATTGCTTGTACAGGAAAAGAAACATTTGAAAGTGTACATTTAGCTGAGTTCCCTATTTATAATTCGGAATATATAAACGTTACATTGGAAGAAAAAATGGACCGAGCACAAACCATTTCTTCTTTAGTGCTTTCTTTACGACAAAAAGAGAAAATAAAAGTACGTCAGCCACTACAACGAATTATGATTCCGGTGCTTAATGATGCTGAAAAGGCTTCTATCAAAGCGGTTTCAGATTTAATTATTAGCGAAGTAAATGTTAAAGAAATTGAACTTTTAGATGATGCTTCAGGAATTTTAGTAAAAAATATTAAACCCAATTTTAAAGCTTTAGGTCCTCGTTTTGGAAAAGATATGAAATTGATTTCCAATGAAATACAAAAATTTGACCAAAATGCTATTAATTTATTAGAACAAAATGGTAAATTCCCTTTAGAAATTAATGGTAAAAGTATTACATTGCAAATGAGTGATGTAGTAATTTCCTCACAAGATATAGAAGGGTGGTTAGTAGCCAATGCTAATGGTATTACTGTTGCACTTGACGTTACTATAAGCGCCGAATTGAAAAAAGAAGGAATTGCTAGAGAATTAGTAAATCGTATCCAAAACTTAAGAAAAGACAGTGACTTTGAAGTTACCGATACCATTAATATCAACTTTGAAAGTAATGCCACTATTGAAGAAGCCATTAAAGCTAATGGAGACTACATTAAAGCTGAAACTTTAACAAAAGAAATACTATTTAAAAACACTCTGGAAGATGGTGTAAGCATTGAATTTGACGATATTACTACCAAAATTCAGATTAATAAAGTTTAATAAAATATGCAAGACACCACAGAAAGATACTCCGATGAGCATTTAGAAGAGTTTAAAGCGCTTATTTTAGAAAAAATGATTCAAGCTAAGCGTGATTTAGAGATGTTAAAAAGCAGCTATTTGAATGACAAAAATAATGGCACAGACGATACTTCTCCTACTTTTAAAGCTTTTGAAGAAGGAAGCGCCACGATGTCCAAAGAAGCTAACGCACAACTTGCCATTCGTCAAGAAAAGTTTATGCGAGATTTAAAAAATGCACTAAATCGTATTGAAAATAAAACTTACGGAATATGTCGCATTACAGGAGAATTAATTAACCCTGAACGCTTAAAGCTTGTTCCGCATGCTACTTTAAGCATTAAGGCTAAGAACATGCAAAAAAAATAAAAAAAGCTTCCTAATTTAGGAAGCTTTTTTATCTCAGTAAAGTACTCTACAAATACTTTTACTTAAAATAATAGCAATAACTTCTTCTCCCTCCCTTATAAAGATTCCCCTTAAAATTGAGTACTTTTTCTACGAACTTTCTATTTTCTACACTTTTTTGTATAGCTATTAATTTACTTTAAATTACAATAAACGTCATATTTACAGGGGTTTAAATAAGATACCATATTTCTAATTAATCTTGGCATAAATTTTACATTATCTTAAATACTCGAGTTTATTATAATTTAAAATCAAAAACCATGAAAAATTCAAATTTATTAGCGGTAGCTGCAATAGCTATTTTTTCTGCACAAATTTCTGCAACAAATCTAATTTCTTCACCTTTAATTAGCCAAATAACTATAGAGGTCGTTGAAGGCGATTTCGTAGAAGTCGATCAAACTAAATTACCTGAAGCTATAAAAAATGCTGTTAGTAAAGACTATGCTGGATCAATTATTACAAAGGCTTTTGTAAATAAAGATGGTATTTACAAATTAGTTATTTCTCATAATGAAAAAGAATCTACCGTATTTGCAAATACTGCAGGTGAGTGGGTAGAATTATAGTTAAAAATACAGATAGTAACAATATTTTAGTTTAAATTTAGTATATAAATAGGCATAGTTTAAAAACTGTGCCTATTCATTTATTTAAAAAAATAAAGGTTAATGGTTATTTTTCAACTTTTAACTCTCAAAAAACGGATAATATTCAATATTTAAAAAAATCATTTTACTCAATTATTACTATTTCTTAGTAACTTTGTAAACAATCACTCAAATTCTTTTTTTAAGAATTTGAAAATCAAATTCAAAGTATGAGCCTTTATAATATGTTTTTAGCCATAGGACCGCAACAAATAGTTATTGTATTAGTTGTAGTATTGTTACTTTTTGGGGGTAGAAAAATTCCTGAATTAATGCGTGGCTTAGGTAGTGGTATTAAAGAATTTAAAAACGCTGCTAAAGAAGAAGATGATGATATAAAAGAGCCTAAAATAGAGAAATAGTATATAAATTATTTACTATTTCCCTGTTTTTTACTAATTATCACCTATCAGCGAAAGCTGAATTCGTTTTCTAACAACATCAACCTCTATAACGGTTACTTCTAGCTGTTTGTTCAAATGTACCACTTCATTTACATTTGTAATAAAAGTATTCGCTAATTTAGAAACATGTATTAGACCGCTTTCTTTTATTCCTATATCTACGAAACAACCGAAATTAGTAATATTATTTACAATTCCTGGTAATTTCATACCTATTTTAAGATCTGAAATACTTTTTATTGTTTCATCAAAACGAAATAACTTAATTGCTTTTCTAGGATCTAAACCTGGTTTTTTCAATTCTTCTTTAATATCGTTTAATGTTGGCATTCCAATGGTATTAGAACAGTAAGCATTTAAACGTATGTTGTTTATAAGTACCTTATTTCCTATTAAGTTTTCAATAGTAGTTCCTAAATCTTTAGCTATTTTTTCTACTATTGGATATCGTTCTGGATGAATAGCCGAATTATCTAATGGGTTTTTTGAATTCTTAATTCTTAAAAATGCCGTGCTTTGCTCGTAGGCTTTTGCTCCCAAACCTTTTACTTTAAGCAGTTGCTTACGAGAGATAATTCCATTATGCTCTGTTCTAAATTGTACAATACTCTTTGCTAATTTAGGGCCTATTCCAGAGACATAACTCAATAACGATTCGCTTGCTGTATTTACATTAACTCCTACTGCATTTACACATCTTTCCACCGTGGCGTCTAGTTCTTGTTTCAGAAATTGTTGATTAACATCGTGTTGGTATTGGCCTATTCCTAAAGATTTGGGATCAATTTTTACTAATTCTGCCAAAGGATCTGCCAACCTTCTCCCTATAGAAACTGCTCCACGTACAGTAACATCATAATCAGGAAATTCTGCTCTAGCAATTGGTGATGCCGAATATACTGATGCTCCACTTTCATTTACCATAAATACTTTTATATTGGTAGTAAAAGGTATTTTTCTTATAAAATGTTCTGTTTCCCTTGCCGCAGTTCCATTACCTATAGCAATAGCTTCTACTTTATGGGCATTAACTAAAGCTTTAATTTTTTTAATCGCTTCATTAATTTTCTTTTGAGGCGCATGTGGAAAAATAGTTTCATTATGTTCTAAGTTTCCTTGTGCATCTAAACAAACTAATTTACAACCCGATTTAAAACCTGGATCTAAAGCTAAAATCTTTTTCTCGCCTAATGGTGCTGCTAATAATAATTGCTTCAAATTTTCCACAAATACAGAAATAGCTGTAGTATCTGCTCTTAATTTTGCGTTTTGTAATGCCTCTGTTGCCATGGATGGGGCTAATAGGCGCTTATAGCTGTCTGTAATAGCAATCTCTATTAGTTTTGTACATTCGTGGTTTGTAGATGTAATAAAATAACGTGCTATCTTTTCTAGAGCAATATCCGTATCCACTGCTATTTTTAAACGTACTATTCCTTCATTTTCTGCACGCATCATTGCCAATACTCTATGCGAAGGACATCTTCCTAAAGACTCTGTTCTATCAAAATATGATTCGTAAATTAAAGCTTTGTCTTCTTTTTCTTTTCCCTTTACTACCTTGGTACTTATAGTAGCAGTACGTTCGTACAATTTTCGTAATTGACTGCGTACTAATTTGTGCTCGCTTATCCACTCTGCAATAATATATTGAGCTCCTTGAATCGCTTCTATTTCTGTAGTTATTTTTCCTTTTATAAGCTTACTAGCACGATATTTTATATTAGTTTCGCGTTGTGCTATAATAATTTTAGCCAAAGGTTCTAAACCAGCTTCCCTAGCAACAGTAGCCTTTGTTTGTCTCTTTTTTTTAAACGGCGCATAAAGATCTTCTAACTGTACTATGCTATCCGTTGCATGTATTGTTTTCTTTAAACTTTCTGTAAGTACTTCTTGTTCTAAAAGATTTTTTAAAATAAATCCCTTACGTTTCTCTAATTGTTCATAAGACTCCCAGGCCTTCTTTATATTTCCTACAACTACTTCGTCTAAATTACCTGTTACTTCTTTTCTATATCTGGAAATAAATGGTACTGTAGCTCCATCTTTAAGTAAGTGAAGTGTTTGGTTTATATTTTGCACGGAAACCTTCGTGGTTTTTGCAATAAAACTAGCTGCACTCATTCTATTTAAAACGTATGGTTTTTATAATGGATTCTAACTCAAATATATAATCTCTTTTCATTATTGTAGGTGCAAATACAAATCCTTCTAATACTATAAATTGATTATTATTTGTATCGTCTATTACATAATTAATAAAAGGTCCTGCCATGTATTGATTTTTAACTTCCCACGTTCCTCGAGTTTCGAAAGCACGCTTATTAGATATTTGTACATTTCTAAAAAACGGTGAAAAGGCTTCTTCTGTAATAAATCTGCCATTTTCATTTACTGGAATATTATCTCCTCCTATTTTATTTCTTAATGCTATTACATTTTGAACAATGCTTAAACTATCTTTAAAAATAGCTTTGGATACGTTGTACAATGTTAAATTTAAACTTCCTTGTGGAATATTTTTCCGAAGCCAAATAAAACTATCTGTTTCTTTCGCCACTCTATACGTATTTGGAATACGTAAGTTATACCCAAAATTTTTCTCTAAATTCTCTAATTTTCTAGGTGTTTTAATAACACTTTGCCGGCGTATAATTTCTGTTTCTTTAAAAGTATCTATAATTTCTGTTTTATGTTCTAAGAAGTTGGCAATAACTTCTTCTTCTGTATATCCACTAATATGTAAGCCTATTTGGGGGCGAGCGTATTTGTTTTTTGAAAATGTAAAAGCTTTTTCTTTCCCTGTTGTAAAACTTAGATAACATCTTGATTTACTAACAAAACCTTTAAATGCCGATTTAGGCATCTGTTTAATTGTAAACAACGGCTCGTCCTGTGGTAAACCTTCTACTCCTGATGCCATTATTTTTCGCACCTCATCTCCTACTTTTCCTTCCCACAAATAATTATCCATAAGTATAGTAAGATGGTTTAACCTCCCAACCGATTGGGCATAAGCCCCATTTTCTGAAATGGCTTTTTTTTGTTCTTTAGAAATCTCACTCTTACAGGATACTAAGAGTGTAACATAAAATAGTAATCCTAAAAACTGCTTCATTATGGTTATTTCTTTATTTTTAAATACATTCCTGGCTTTAATGAATTGCTTGAAATGCGATTCCATTTTTTTAAATTTTCTACACTAGCCCCTATTTTTTTGGATATTTTCCAAAAAGAATCTCCTGATTTTACAATGTAAGTTCCTTTTAAAGATTTAGGTTTATTAATTTGATTACTTCTAGAAATTCCAGAAACATTTTTTGGAATTCTTCGAGGATAAATGCTTAAATATCTTCCTACTCTAATGTTATTATTTCTAAGACCATTCCATTTCTTAATACTCGAGACTCTTACTCCAAATTTCCGAGCTATTAGTCCTAAATAATCACCATTACGAATACGGTATTTTATCTTTCTATCCATTTCGAAAAACTGTGGTAGCACTTTTTCTTTTTTATTGAATTCCTCTGTTGCCTTAGCATAAATAGCGGTTTCATTAGCTACAAAAGAGGCTATTTTATCGTAAGGTAAACGTAAGCTATAAGCTTCATCTTCAATATATGGAATAATATCCAATTTGTATTGAGGGTTTAAAAACTGAAGAGTTTCAATTTCTTCATCTAACACCTCCGCAACTTGATCTAAAGAAATTTGTTTCTTCACCTGTATCGTATCGGTTTCAAAAAATTTAAAATTAGTACGTTTAGGGTTAAACTCATGTTTGTTCGCAAATTCGAAAATATACATTGTAGCTAAAAAAGCAGGTAAATATCCCGCTGTTTCTCGAGGTAAAAAAGGACGAATATTCCAATAATTGGTATAGCCTCCACTCCTGCGAATGGCTTTACTTACATTCCCTGGACCCGAATTATAAGCTGCTAATGCTAAATCCCAATCTCCAAAAATTTCGAATAATTTAGACAAATATTTAGCAGAAGCATTTGTTGCTTTTATAGTATCCATACGTTCGTCTACATAAGAACTTACATCTAACCCATACATTTTCCCTGTACTAAACATAAATTGCCATAATCCTGTGGCTCCTACTCTAGACTTAGCTCTAGGTTTTAAAGCCGATTCTACAATAGCCAAATACTTAATCTCTAGCGGGAGGTCGTATTTATCCAACACTTCTTCAAATAATGGAAAATAATAATTACTTAAAGACATTAAACGCTCCATAGATTGATGTCTGTTTTTTAAAAAATTACGAATTACATTTTCTAAAGCAGGATTATATTCAACATTAAATGGGGTTCGGGCGTTTAGCTTCTTTAAATCTGTTTTTAACTCTTCCGTTGTTAAATTTGCTTGATATGTTATCCCTGTATATGGTTCGTATTCTACCATGGTCTGAATACTGTCGTACAATCCATGATTAATTAATTCTCTTTTCCATTTTTCTTCGAACTCTTTTAAAACAGCGTAATCTTGTAATTTTGTCTTAAAATTGGTACCTCCCTTTATTTCTCTAAGGTTTTTATTTACTGCATTATTTTTTAATGAAATTTGAGTTGTATCTATTCTTTCTTCTTTTTTTTCGACTATCTCTATATTATTGCTAATTGATTTGCTCTTTCTTACTAACTGCTTTTTTATAATTAATACAGTGTCTTTTTTCGGTTTTTCTTTTAAAGTCTCTTTATTTTTTAAGGTAGAAGGTAAAAAAATAGTATCCTGAGCAGTGGCTAACTGTGTAACTAAAAACAACACTACGGTTCCTAATAAGGTTTTTATAAAAGTCATGAAAAAAATAATCGTTATTTTTAATAACTGTAAAGATATTGAGGTTATTACACAAAAAAGGCTGTTGTCAAAATGAAAACAGCCTTTTTATAAATTTTATAGTCTAAAATAGCCTCTAATTTAAAATAGCTTGAATTCCTGGAAGTGTTTTCCCTTCTAAACTTTCTAACATAGCACCACCACCAGTAGATACATAACTTACTTTTTCTTCGAAACCAAATTGTTTTACTGCTGCTACAGAATCTCCACCTCCAACTAAAGAGAATGCTCCATTTTTAGTAGCTTCAGCAATAGATTCTCCAAGAGCAATGGTTCCTTTTGCAAAATTTTCCATTTCAAAAACACCTAGAGGTCCATTCCAAAGAATTGTTTTAGAAGCTTGGATTACTTTATCAAAGTTTTTACGAGTTTCTAATCCAGCATCAATACCTTCCCATCCGTCTGGTATATTAAAAATATCTACAAATTGTTGGTTAGCATCGTTGCTAAAATCATCTACTGCAACTACATCTACAGGCAAATGTATTTCTACTCCTTTTTCTTTTGCTTGTTTTAAGATATCTAAGGCTAATTCCATTTTATCATCTTCATGAATAGATGTCCCTATTTTTCCTCCTTGTGCCTTAATAAACGTAAAACTCATTCCTCCACCAATAATAAGATGGTCTACTTTATCTAAAATATTTTCTACAATAGTAATTTTAGAAGAAATTTTAGATCCTCCTAATACTGCAGTAATAGGTGTTTCTCCCGTTTTTAATACTTTTTCAATACTTTCAATTTCTTTAGCTAATAAATTTCCAAAACATTTATTTCCTTCAAAAAATTGAGCTACAATAGTTGTAGAGGCATGCGCTCGGTGTGCTGTACCAAAAGCATCGTTTATATAAATATCTGCTAATTTGGATAACTTTTCGGCAAAGTCTTTATCTCCAGCAGTTTCTTCGCTGTAGTAACGCAAATTTTCTAACAATAATACTTCTCCTGGTTCTAAAGCTGCTGCTAATGCTTCTACATCTGAACCTATACAATCGTTAGCAAACTTTACTTGTACTCCAATTATTTCTTGTACTGTTTCTGCAATATGCTGTAATGAAAACTCTTCTTGTTTTCCTTTAGGACGTCCTAAGTGTGACATTAAAATTGCACTACCGCCATCCTCTAAAACTTTTATGATTGTTGGTTTTGCTGCTTCTATTCGGGTAGTATCTGTTACCTCAAACTTTTCGTTTAATGGTACATTAAAATCTACACGAATTAAGGCTTTTTTATTTTCAAAATTAAAATCGTTAGTGGTTTTCATAAGTAAATACGTTTTTACGTAAAATTTTAGATGGGTTTTCTTACCCACAAATATAATCGTTTCTTACAAATTCATTAGTCTTTGTTTATGGACATTTAATAAATGTGTAAAATTTAAAATGTTTCCCTGTGGCTAGTTGGTAATTTACATATCACAAGATCTTTTTACAGCTCTTTAATTCCTTCTTTGGGAATCCAACCTGTTCTGCCATTTATAAGCATAACTTTTTTCCAATTGTCTAGTTGGTCTAAAATTTTCACTTTAGTTCCTTCATGAATTTTAAGTAGTACCTCGCTTCTTGGATTAGGCTCGCTTTGAATGGTAATTTCTGATGAAAATACAATGGCATATTTAGTGTTTTCTTTAGATACATAAGATGCAAACGACAGGAACAAACTTAACAACACAAACAAAAAAGCAAATGACCAAATTCCAAAGTAAATTTTACGTTGAGAAGCAAAAGTGCTTCTATAAAACAATACAAACCCAACTACAAATATCAGCATTGCCACTACAGCACACCAAGCCCAAAAATCGGTTTTCATAGAAAGCAATTTTTCATACGTTCTTGCTAAAAATCCTTTAGGCAAATTTTGAAAATGATCTAATCGATTTTGCTTTGCGTAATCGTAGTTTATTTTAATAGATTTATTAGTAGGGTCTAAATTTAGGGCTTTTTCATAATTATAAATGCTAGGGGCTATTTTTTGTAGCTTATAATAACTATTTGCCAAATTAAAATACAAATTAGCAGAATGTAACTCTGAGTTTAATATTTTTTCATATAAATCAATCGCCTTATTATAATTTCCTTTATTATAAGCTTGGTTCGCCTCTATGAAAGATAAATTCTGTTGTGCATAACTTGAAAAAAACACAAGTAAACAAAGTAGTATTTGCAGTAACTTTTTCATATTACAATTGTTTATCTATTAAAGCAATTACATTAGAAGCTTTTTGATAATCTTCTCTCATTGTTTGTAAAGTACTTGGTGTATAACGAGCCATTTCACAGGTTTCTAAAACGTTTTTAAACTCTAATATAGCTTGCTTAGAAATTCCTTTTTCATTTAAAATAGAATGAATATTCTCTTTATTCATATCTGTTGTTTCAATTTTTAGTTTTGCCTTTAGATAATTATGTAAGGTTTTTTCTAAAGACACATAGAACTGTTTTGAATCGCCAAGGTTCTTCTTAGCGGCAGACAAGTACTTTTTGGCCAATTTAGAGGCTCTTCTTGCTTTATTACCTTCTATATCATTTGCTAAACTCTTAGATTTTTTCGAAATTAAAATTAGTAATGGAATAATAAGAAGGGGTAATAATAACAAACACCAAAACAATGTGCTTTTAAAAAATTCTTTTTCTTTTTTAGGTTTCAAATTTGCTTCTTGTGCTATAAACTGAAACGATACACTTGGGTGCTTTTCTAGGCTTTTATTGACGGTTTTTGATATTGTAGAATTATCCTTGTTACTTACGATATTAGATGTTGAGTTTTGCTGGGATTGTACTGGTCCTTGCAAAACATCTAAAGTAACTTGTTGGGCATTAATTGTTTTATAGGAAGCTTGTTTCGGATCGAAATAACTAAAGGACAGGTTTGGTAAACTAAACTTCCCTTTAAATTGAGGTACCAAGGTATAATTATCTGCAATAGACCCCGTCATTCCTGCATTTCTAATACGCACTGCTTCTTGATGTTCGGGATCATATACTTCGATTGTGTTTGGTGCTTGTAATGTGGGTAATTTAAATAGCTTTAAGTTACCCGTCCCCGATACTTTAAGTTTAACTTGTAAGGATTCTGTTGCGTTTAGGCTTTTCTTTGTTTGGGATACTCTAAAATTAAAGGCTCCTACGGCTCCTGTAAAATCTTTTGGGGCATTTGCTGGTAAAGCTTTTACATTTAATACCGTATTCCCTGCCACCACTGTCTTATTTGCTGTTGCATATACTGGTCTTCCAAAAAAGTCGCGACGATTTGTAGGTACTTGTACAGGAACTTCCATACTTAATGGATTTAGCCTAAGTTTACCTGTTTTTTGAGGGTATAACACATACTTTTTATACACTACATAGGTGCTTGGTCTACCCTTATAGTCTCCTGATTTAGGTTCTAGCTGGTTACCCAAATCAATTTCTTGACTCCAAAAATCGCCAAATTTTGGAATCTCGTTTACTTGAGGGTTTGATATACGAACTCCATTTTCCCAATATAAAACGTATTCTAAGATAACCGCTTCATTTAAATAGGGGGTCTTATTAGAGATACGTGATACTAAATGTATTTTTTGATTGGCTATATAATCTGGATTTTCTCCATTTGTAGGGTTCGCTACTGCTTTTGTAACTTGAATGTCTATAGGGTTACTGGTATAGCGTTGTCCACTAACAACAATGGTTGCTTGACTAATCGTATATTTTCCTGTGTGTTTAGGTGTTAAGTAATAAGTAAAACTTTTTTCGAAACTACTTTTTCCGTTAACCCATTGCCTACTTACAGACTGCGAAGGTCCTTGTGCTTTAAAACCATTAAAACTAGGTGGTCTAAAATTATCTCCATCTTGATTAATTGTAAACACTATTTGTAAGCGTTCGTTTAATGCTATTCTTTGTTTATTTACTTTAGCCACAAAACTTACTTGTGCTTGTAAAGTACTAGCTACTATTAATAGTAAAAAACTATAAAAAATCCGTAAGCTCATTCTACTATAATTTATTTCTAGATTGCTTTTTTAATAAAAGTACGTAACTCTATACACTTAATTTCTACCAATCTTTGTCGGATTTAACAGGTGCCCCTTTTACTTTCTGTGCATTTACCTTTTCTTGGGTTTTCTTTTCTTGGTTTTCCATTGCTTGCAATAGTCGCTCAGCTTGCTCTGGAGATAATTGTCCTTTTACTGGTTTAGGGGCTGCTTTATCTTCTTTATCATCTCCTTCTTTTCCTTGGTCGTCCTTATCTTTATTATTCTTTTTTTCATCTTCATTCTCGTCTCCATCTTTCTTGTCTTCTTTTTCTTTATCGCCTTCTTTATCCTTTTTATCTTCGTTACTGTCTTTACTCTTATCGTCTTTATCTCCCTGTTCTTTATTCTTATCTCCGTCTTTAGGCTTGTTTTTATCCTGTTCTTGCTTCATTTTTTTAGCTAATGCTAAATTATATCTTGTTTGGTAATCGGTAGGGTTGTTCCTTAAGGCGTTTTTATAAGCTTCTATTGCTTTTTCTAATTCTCCAGTACCCATATAAGAATTTCCTAAATTATGATAAGCAGCATGTTTTTCTCCTATGTTATTAGCCAACTTAGCCGCTTGCTCATTTCTTTGAGCTGCTTCTTGAAAATTTTCTGTAGCATGATACGAAACTCCTAAATTATATTTAGCTACTGCATTATTAGGGTCTTTAGCAATTGCTTTTCTGTACGATTTTTCTGCCTCAATTACGTTTGCTTTTTCTTTTACAATCTCTTGATTTCCTTGAAAAACTAACTGCATTGCTTCCTTTTCATGTTTTGGAAGTTTTTTTGGAGATTGCGCAAATCCTACTCCTAAATACAAACACAATACAATTGTAAATAGATATGTTAGTCTTTTCTTCATCTTCTTTCTATTTTTCTTTAAACAAATTCAATTTCTGTACCCAAAGCGTACGACGTTCTAATATTAAAACATCTAATAAAATTAACAAAATAGCTGCTCCTAAAAACCATTGAAAACGATCTTTATAAGTAGATACTTGTTTCGCTTCAAACTCTTTTTTATTCATTTGTTGCAATATATTTACAAGTTTATCTACCGCTTGCTTGGTATTGGTACCGTCTATATACTGCCCATTGGCCTGTTGTGCAATTGTTTCTAAGTTTTCTTTATGTAAACGAGTTATTACTGTTTCTCCTTTTTTATCTTTTTTATAATGCTGTACAATTCCATTCCTTTTAATAGGAATTGGTCCTCCTTTTTCGGTACCTACACCAATGGTAATAATAGTTATTCCAGCATCTTCTGCTACTTCTTCTGCTACTTCTTTAGCGTTTCCGCTTTCGTGATCTTCACCATCGCTTAACAATACTAGCACTCTATTTGTTTGTTCTACATCATTAAAATAAGTCTTCGATAAGTTTATAGCATCGTCTATTGCTGTTCCTTGAGAGGATACCATATTAGTATTTAAGGCTTTTAAAAAGGTTTTCCCTGAAGCGTAATCTGTAGTTATAGGTAATTGAGGAAAAGCACTACCTGCGTATGCAATAATTCCTATGCGATCTCCAACAAGTTTATTAATAGTTTGAGATACTAATTGTTGCGATTTTTCCAAACGATTTGGTGCAATATCTTCTGCTAGCATACTTTTTGAAACGTCCATAGCAAAAACCAAATCCACTCCTTCTCTTTTTATGGTTTCGGTTTTTGTTCCCATTTTAGGATTTACTAATGCTACCGCAATTAATGCCAAAATTACGCTGGCTATTACAAATTTTAAACCAGGTTTAAAAACGGATTTATCGGAAGCTAAACGCTGTAATAATTCGCTTTCGGCAAATTTTTTCTGAGCCTTCTTTTTCCAAAAACTATTTGCTAAATACAATAGTAAGACTACTGGAATAACTATAAGTAACCAGAAATATATTTTTTCTTCTAAAAAGTAATTCTCCATAACTTTTCTGCTTTCGCTGAATTACACTTGTTATATAAAACTTTTAAATATGGTTTGTTTTAATACATAAGCTAAAGCAAAAAATACAAAAGCTAATATTGCAAAAACTCTATACTTTTCGTGATATTGCGTAAATTTTAATTCTTCAATATCTGTTTTTTCTAACTTATCAATTTCGTTATAAATGGCTTTTAAAGAGCGATTATCGGTTGCTCTAAAATATAAACCTCCTGTAGTTTTTGCTATTTGTTTTAACAAGTCTTCATCTATTTCTACAGGTGCCATGGCGTACTGAAACCCACCATTTCTGTCTAAAGCCACAGGGGATAATGCATTCCCATTAGTTCCCATTCCAATAGTATATACTTTTATTTTGTGTTCTAGTGCTAATTCGGAAGCAATTTTTGGGTCTATAAAACCTGCATTATTGGAGCCATCTGTAAGTAAAATAATTACCCTACTTTTTGCTTTACTATCCTTTAATCGGTTTACAGCAGTGGCCAATCCGGAACCTATAGCGGTACCACTATTAATAGTATTTGTATATTTTAATGAAGAAAGGGCACTTAATACAATAGAACGATCACTTGTTAAAGGCGTTTTAGTATAACTCTCCCCAGAATAAACAACCAAACCTACACGATCGGTAATCCTACCTTTAATAAAATCGGCTGCTACTTTTTTCAAAGCCTCTAATCGGTTAGGTTTTAAATCTTTTGCATACATACTAGGCGATATATCTATAGCTAATGCAATATCAATACCTTTAGTGCTTTTTATTTGTGTGGTTTCGTCCACTGTACGTGGGCGAGCAATGGCTATAACCAATAATACAAAAGCAAGTGCTTTTAATATAAAAACTAAGGGGTGTAACTTAGCGATTACATCTGTCCCTTTTAAAAGACCTTGGGTATTACTTAGTTTTAATGTGGCTTGTTGTTGGTTGCGCCTCCACAAATACCAACCTATTACTAAGGGCACTAACGCCAATAGCCAAAAAAACGCAGGATCTTCGAATACGTAATTAGTAAACATTAGTTATCGCTTTTTTTAATTTCTACCGAGTTAATAATTCGTTCCATTACTTTTTTGGAGCCTTCATCTTCTTCATCATAAAAAATAGAAACATGTTGAACTCCATTATTTTCTGCAAATACTAAAATATTGAACTCCAATGGAATTTTAAGTTCAGTATTAGGAATCGTATACTGCATGTTTCCTGTTACCCTTTTAGCCTTAGTTTTATTTAGTGTTTCAAAATCTTCGGTGGTTAATTTAATACCACTACCTCCCGATTGCTGTAAGAATGGATTTACAAATTGTTCCACATTATCTAACGTAAAATTGGCCTCTTGCCTAAAGGACATTGTATTGACTACTAAATAAAATTTATCCAATAATCCTCCATATTCATACATTTGATTTCCTAAAAACATTTGTTGCTGTTGCCCCTCTAGCTTTATAGGTCGTCTAGTAAGCACCTCTGGAGTAGTTACCTGTATTCCTGGCACTCCATAAATACTCGTAATCCAATTTTTACGTAACAGTGTATTACCTGTTCGTTTTAAAACATAATCCAATCCGCGTTCGTAATTGGTAACTGCAAAAAATGTTAATACTCCAACAACTAAAGCAATTATTCCTGCTAAAATAGTTTGGTTGCGTCGCTTTTCTTTTTGTTTTTTCTCCTGCTCTAATCGGTAGGCTTCGTTTTGTAATTTCTCTTCTTCGGTAAGTTCTGGTTTTCCCGCTTCTACCGACTTTATAAATTCGTCAATTAATTGTTTATCTTCTAGAGCTACTTCTTCTGAAGGGTTTATTGCAGCAAATTTGGCAAAGTCTGCTGTTTGTAACGTAGCCTTAAAGTTATCCAATGTAGACTGCTTAATGGTTAGTTTTCCTTTTTTCATTAACTGCTGAAGCTTCGTTATCAGCTCGTCTGTAGTACTTTCTAAAGCGTTATCCGATACCTCTTCGTCTAAATAGCCTTTGGCTACATCGGTTAACTCAGAATATAATTTTTTGTATTCTTTTGTTTCAATAAAACTATTAACATCTATTCGTTGTAATTTTAATATTGCTTGATCGTAGGCTGGCAAATCTGCTTCGGTTAATTTCTTTTTACCTCCAAATTTCCAATATAAAAAAGCTACAAGTCCTATTAATAATAAAATACCTATTATCCAGTATATTATTCGCATCCAATTGGTTTCTGAATAATCTTCTACACTTTGTAACCCCTTAATTGGGTATAATTTTTGTTTAGAGGTATCCACTACTATATCACGTACCTCAACCTTTAGCGAATCGGTATAAAATGTTTTATCTCCTATTACTACTTTTTGACGTGGAATGGTATAATGCCCAGAATCGAACTGAGTTAATGCATATTGCTTTAGTAATCTAAATTTTCCTCCTTCATCTAAAGTGTCTATTTTAAAAGACTTTATTACCTCTAAGGGAGAAAAGCTATCTCCTTCTGGAAAAATGACTATTTTATCTTTATTTTCTTCTACTTGAATCGCATAATTTACCACCGACCCCATTTCTATGGAAGTAGAATCTATAGCACTACGAACTTGATATTGTTCTTGAGCTTGTGATACTGAAAAAAGAAAACAGAGAATAGAAAATAGACTCCATTTAGAGAAATATTTTGTTTTAGGTTGAATTGATTTTAGTACTTGCATTTAACTTCTTCTTTTAAAATAACCCAACAGTTTTTTTACATAATTTTCTTGCGTAGCACAACTTACTGTTCCCGATCCACTTTTACTAAAGCTTTCATTAAAATACGCTACTTTTTCTTTATAGTAATTGGTATAATTATCTCTTACTCGTTTGGAAGAAGTATTTACCATTTGAAGGCTTCCTGTTTCTGGATTCTCAACTTGAATTACTCCTAAATTAGGTATTTCAGTTTCGTGCCTGTCATAAATGCGAATACCCGTTAAATCGTGTCTTCCCGAAGCTATTTTAAGAGTTTGTTGATAATCGTTATCCATAAAATCGGAAAGCAAAAATACAATGGCTTTTTTTCGCTGTATGTTAGATAAATATTTTAGTGCTTGTGAAAGATCTGTTTTATTACTTTTTGGAGTACACTCTAATAATTCTCTAATAATACGTAATACGTGTGACTTCCCCTTTTTAGGTGGAATAAATAATTCTATTTGATCCGAAAATAAAATTAAACCTACTTTATCGTTATTTTGAGTTGCAGAAAAAGCTAAGGTTGCGGCTATTTCAGTAAGCTGTTCTTTTTTAAATTGATTTTCTGTCCCAAAAAGCTGTGAACCGGAAATGTCCACCATTAGCATTAGAGTAAGTTCTCTTTCTTCTTCGAAAACTTTAATATAGGGCTCGTTATAACGTGCCGTAACATTCCAATCTATAGCCCGTACATCGTCTCCAAATTGGTATTGACGTACCTCGCTAAAAGTCATCCCTCTTCCCTTAAAAGTAGAATGGTATTCCCCTCCAAAAATATGATCGCTCATACGGCGGGTTTTAATCTCTATTTTACGAACTTTTTTTAGTAATTCTTTCGTATCCATTTACACTGGTCTTTGGACTTATTTAATGTTAAGTAATCAGTACAAATTTTAAGTAGAGGTTTAAAAACCAAAACTTAATATTTTTGCACTGAACGCAAAGCGTTCTATGGCACTTCTATCTCGTTTACAATTTGGCTAATAATTTGTTCTGAGGTAATATTTTCTGCTTCAGCCTCATATGTAATTCCTATACGGTGTCTTAATACATCGGTTACTACGGCACGTACATCTTCTGGTATTACATAACCTCTTCTTTTAATAAATGCGTAGCTTTTTGCTGCTGTAGCTAAACTGATACTTCCACGAGGAGAAGATCCAAAACTAATTAATGGCTTTAAATCTGGTAAATTATATTTTTCTGGGTATCGTGTAGCAAAAACAATATCGAGAATATATTTCTCTATTTTTTCGTCCATATAAACTGTTCGTACTGCTTGTTGCGCTTTTATAATTTGTTCGGTAGTTACTACTGGATTAACTTCCTCAAAACTTCCCTTAAGATTAGCACGCATAATTAACTGCTCTTCATCCAATTTAGGATAATCAATTACCGTTTTTAGCATAAAACGGTCCATTTGCGCTTCTGGTAATGGATAAGTTCCTTCTTGATCTACTGGGTTTTGCGTTGCCATTACTAAAAAAGGCTTATCTAATTTAAAGGTTTCATCTCCAATAGTCACCTGCTTTTCTTGCATGGCTTCTAACAAAGCACTCTGCACCTTTGCTGGTGCACGGTTAATCTCATCCGCTAATACAAAGTTAGCAAAAATGGGTCCTTTCTTAATCGAAAAGTCATTATCCTTCATATTATAAATCATGGTACCCACTACATCGGCAGGTAGTAAATCGGGAGTAAATTGTACACGACTAAAAGAGCCTTTTACCGCTTTAGAAAGGGTATTAATAGCTAAGGTTTTTGCTAAACCTGGCACCCCTTCTAATAGAATATGTCCTTGTCCTAACAGACCGATAAGTAGGCGTTCAATCATATACTTTTGACCTACAATAACTTTATTTAATTCTAAAGTTAATAAATCAATAAAAGCTGATTCTTTTTCAATTTGTTCGTTTATCAATCGAATATCAACGCTTGCGATTTGTTCCATTTTGGTTTAAATTTTTATGTCGTGAATTTAATAATACTAACTGTGCTTCGCAAGTACACTTGTCGTTTACTTAAACATTTTAAAAGGTAACCTTAACAAAAAGATACTTGTTAAAATTTATACTATATTTAAAACTCGTGGTAGACAATGCTACCTTACAAAAAACGTAACATTAAAAACAGTGTTGCATACTCTAGTACTTTTTTTTACAAAATGATTAACAAACGACTTTTAATTAAAAATTTACTTGCTCATAATGACGAGAATAGTTTTTATGATAAAAAATTGCGTTTAAATCTTTCCGAAAAAGAAGGTAAAGCCAAATTTTTAAAACATATCTGTGCTTTATCTAATTCAAATCCCAAAAATAATTCGTTTATAACCATTGGGGTAAAAGATGAAGATAATGCTATTGTTGGTGTTGATTTTTTTGATGATAGCAAAATTCAAAATCTTATTAATGCTTATTTAGAGAACCCTCCTGTGGTTTCTTATGAAAATATTTCTTTTCCTCACTTACTTCCTGGTAAAGTAGTAGGTTTGGTAACTATACATCCTACTAACAAAGGGGTTTGTAAGCTTAAAAAAAACATTTGGAAATATTACGGGGGAGCTACTTTTTATAGAAATGGTAGTATTAGTATGCCTAAAGATTATCCTGTAAAGTTAATTGATATTAATTCTAAGATTGTTGATGCCATTGAAAGCCACTCGCATAACAACATAGAATTAACTTTAGATGGTGTCTTTCATTTTATAAATTCTTTAAAGGATTACAATCCTAAATATCAAGTTTTTAAAGAGTATTTTGTGGTTTGTTGGGCTGGAAAAAAGAAAATTGTAAAAGAGAAAACTTATTATTCTAGGGTCGATATTGAATTGATTAACGAACAGGTACGTCTATTCTACTCGGTTTTTGATGAAGTAACTATAGAAACTACAGATTCTACGTTTAAAATTACCGAATACATTAGCTTGGGTTACGATGGCACTAGCAAATATTATCCTTTTGAATCCGTTAGTATTGATTTTAAAAACAGCACCTCTTATGAGATTAACACTCAACTTATTTTTGAACCACCTATTTTTGCTTCTTCAGTATTAGACTTTTTAATGAAAAAAAATGGACTATTATTAGAAAAGCTAAATAATAAAAGTATTTTAAATGATAAAGAAGTTCGTTGGTTAAACGAATTACCTACGACTTACTTATTGTGTTATTTAAATGGGTGTTTAGATGCTATAGATTTATTACATCAATCAAAAAATTTATTAAAAGAGTTTTCAAAAGAATTACATCAACAATATAAAGATGCCTTGCGCATTATTAGAAAAGTACGTTATAACTAAATGAAAAAAAGAAGCTTTGCTATAGGAGACATACATGGTGGTTTAAGAGCTTTAAAAGCACTTTTAGAACAATTAGATTTAACTCCAAAAGATCAACTAATTTTTTTAGGTGACTACGTAGATGGTTGGAGTGAAAGTGCAGAAACGGTCTTTTTTTTAATAGATTTAGCTAAAAAACAAGATTGCATTTTTATCCGTGGAAATCACGACCAGTTATGTTATGATTGGTTATTAACTGGCATACATACCGAAGAATGGGTACTACATGGAGGAAACGCTACTAAAAAAAGTTATGCTAGATACACTAAAGACGAAATATCTAAACAACTAGACTTTTTTAAAAACCTTCAAGATTATGTTATCCTTAATGGTACAAAGCTATTTTTACATGCAGGCTTTACCAACTTAAAAGGACCACATGCCGAGTATTTTAGTAAAATGTGTTATTGGGACCGGTCTTTGTGGGAATTAGCTTTATCTGTAGATCCTAACTTAAAAAAAGGAGACAAGTACTATCCTTCACGTTTATCTCTATTTGATGAAATATATATAGGTCATACTCCAGTTACTCGAATTGGAAAAACTATTCCTGTACATGCCTCTTGCGTATGCAATGTAGATACTGGTGCAGCTTTTAAAGGCCCTTTATCTGCTATAGATATTGATACTAAAGAAGTCTTTCAGTCTAATCCTGTATATACTTATTACCCTGAAGAAAAAGGAAGAAATTATGTAATTTTAAAATAATTTTTTATGAATTTCTTAGTCCAATCTTTATTCATACACGGGCGCTCTATCATCAAGAAAAAAATAGACGAAAAAATTAATACCGATCCTAGTAAAATAACACAATAAAAAACTTGATTAATTATTTGATTACTAGATATTTTTATTTTCATTAAAGGATTACCTATAACGCTTATTATCTGATAATGTATCAAATAAATAGTGTAACACATTCCTCCTATTTTAGTGATTATGACTATCCGTTTTTGGTCTTTTTCTATTTTAATTCTTAAATTAGATTAAAAATTCAAGACCGTTGCAAAAGTTAATCAGATATTAGGTTAATTTATTTCAACGTCATTTTTTGATATCTTTTTTAGAACTTATTTTTTCAATTGTAGGCGTTTTTTCATCAAATCGAGGGCTTTTCTGCTCTTGATTTCTATTAATTTTTACAATTTAGACGCAATTATCCCTGGACTTCTGTAGAGGTTATAACAAATGGCTTCCATTAAATTCTGAGTATGCATTTTGTCTATCCCTTTATATCTAGCAGTTCCTCCATTGAACCATCTTTTAATACCTCCAAAGGTGCGTTCTACTTTAAATCGAGTCTGGCCAACAAGCTTATTAAATTTCTTTTCCCACCTTGTTAAAGGCTTGTTTTTCTTCGCTTTTTTTAAAATATGATTTTTCAACTTTTTCTTAACTAAAAGCGTTTCATTTTTCTTTGACTGATAACCTTTGTCTGCTTTTAAAGCAATATTTTCGGGTAAGTCGGCAGCATCTAAAACTTCTTCTAGATTGACTATT
>CALLUJ010000151.1 GCA_938011245.1 uncultured Aquimarina sp.
CTGCCACTCGGTCGTGACGGGTATTAAACATGAGGTTTTTAAACTTATGACTTTCATCTATAAACAGATGGTCAATGCCCATCATTTTAAAATCAATGATGTCATCCTTTTTTTCTGCAATATCGTAGGCTAAAGATTTTAGTTTTACCTCTAAATTCTCTTTACGTTTGTACATACCACGAATCATTCCTCTAGAGACTTCTTCGCCTTGTTTTTCCAATGCCCATAAATTATCTTCTACGCTATCAAGTTCAGCTTGTAGAATTTCTTGTTGCACTTCTATAGATTGTGGAATTTTTCCAAATTGATCGTGTGTTAAAATCACGGCATCCCAATTATTGTTTTTAATATCTCCAAAAATGCGTTGGCGTTTATTGGGGGTAAAGTCTTGTTTTCCTGGATATAAAATTTTGGCATTGGGATAGGCTTTTCGGTAAGTTTCGGCAATTTCATGCACATTGGCTTTGAGTCCTATAATCATGGGTTTATTAGCCAAGCCTAATCGTTTTAGCTCGTAAGAAGCACAGCACATGACCAGTGTTTTTCCTGCGCCCACTTCATGGTCGCAAATAGCACCCCCATTATTCTTAATCATCCAAACCACATCTTTTTGACTATCGTATAAATCGTCAATACCCAAGGCTTTTCGGTCTAGTTCTGGAAAACTTTGGTGACTACCATCATAATTAGGTTTTACAAAACAATTAAAAGTATCGTTATACAAATTGGTTAATCGGTCTTTAAAATCATCATTTTGTATTTGTAACCAATCTATAAATTCACTCCGTATTTCATCAATTTTACTGTTTGCTAATTGTATGGCTTCACCATCTGGAATTTTTACGTCCTTTTCATTAACGGTTATTTTTTTAGTGATTTTTGGCGAGGTATTGACCAAGGCATGTTTTAATAAGGCAATACCATCATAGTTTCTGCTTTCACTCTTTACATTGTATTTGCTCCATATAGTTGCGTTTTTTTGCTTACAATTCACGGAAAATTCATCGCCATTAGGATTGTAATGAATCTTTACATCGGTATCAAATAAATGCGAAGCAAAACGACTATAAATTCCAGAAGGAATCCAACGTTCCCCAAGATTAAAATCCAACTCTTCAAAAGAAATACGACGCGGAAAAACAGCTTGTAAGGACTCTAAAGATTCTTTAGCATTAGTATCATTAGGGTTTTGATTGATATAACTTTGAATCTCTTTTGCTTTTTCAATCACATTACCTGCTAAAAACTGATCTGTAACTTGATATTGCTTTTCTATGGGATGGTAATGGATTCGATCTCTTAAAGCGTTCTTTAATTCTAGTTCCGATACTTGACTGATCTCTTCCATATAGGCTAAATCCACCTTAGAGAATTTATTAAGAGAAGCACTAAGTGCCTCGTTAGGCGTTTCAATGGAGTTGGTTTCTTCCGAATTAAAAGCTACAGGACGAAAAAAGATGTCCGCTTTGCCAAAAGTATCTCCTTGGCTACGTTCTAGATATAGCATTTCATTACTAGCGGTATCCATTTTTAATAATTTTACAGTACTAGGAGCATTTAAGTAATCGTTTGCTTTTATAAAGGCATCGTAATAAGTGTTGAGGTTTTTTCGTAATTGAGGTTGCTCAATTTGCGTAGCATATTCTTTGTCATACAATTCAAAGTAAGCATCCCGAAGTGGTATGTACTGCGCTATTTTTTGTTGTTGTAAAGAGTTTAATAGTACTGGATGAAAAGTAGGATTACTGGTGAAGGATTTTAAATAGCCTATTTGATTTTCAAAACCAACCAAACAGCCTTCTTTGTAGTGGTTTAAAATAGGTTTTGTAAATGGTTGAGGTGTATTGGAAACTTTAGGTGGTTTCGGTATTTTTTTAGTAGGAATTCCTGATTTTTGTTTCTTCTTTTTCTGTTTTTTAGGTTTGTAATTGGGGTCGCGTTCTTCTTGATTAAAATTGAATAAGTCGTATAAAGTTGTTACGGTTTCTTGCGCAGCTATTTCTTGTTTTTTAATAGGTTTTTCAATCCTAAGAGCGGTTTGTTTGAGTTGCTTGTTTAGATATAAATTGGCATTGAAATTCTGCTGTATGTCATTTTGTAATAGCAATCCGAAGTCATTTGCCATACTCTCTTTAGTTCCTTCATGCCAGTAAATGGTCGCAGGTTTTCCATACGGATCGGTATCTGTATATTGTTTGGTGAAAAGCACATTCTTCTGTCCTTCAAACAAGCGATTACTAGGAGTGTTCTCTTTAGTGGTATAGTTATTTATAAATTGCAGCTCTTTTTCTGAAAGTTGTTGTTTTTGACTGTTTTTTTGAAGTAATATAAAATCACTCCCTACGGTTGTACCTGCATTGTCTAAAAACAGATTGTTAGGCAATCGAATGGCTGAAACTAACTGCATGTTTTCGAGTAGCTTTCTACGAATAGACTCGTTTTTAGCACTATTTAAAACACCTTGCGAGGTAATATATGCCAGCAAACCTCCTTCGCGTAGTGTATCGACTCCTTTTAAGAAGAAATAGTTATGAATGCTTTTAGCCGCCTGTACACGAACCTGTTCTTTACTCTTTGAAAATTCAGGGTCAAAAACAGCAATGTCCCCAAAAGGAATATTACTACTTACCAGATCAAAATAATTATGGTATTGCTTATCAATATTTTCAAAACCTTTAGCTTGTACAGTTGCATTAGCATTGGTATACTGAAGCATTTTTGCGGTTAGCAAGTCCTTTTCAAATGCTACAGAGTTAGTACCTGTTAATGCAGATAAAAAGACCCCCATACCTGCTGATGGGTCTAAAAAAGTATTCACTTTTATGTTATTGTTTTGTAGCGTTTCTCCAATTTTATCTACGAGTGGTTTAGGAGTATAAAAAGCAGTTAGCACACTACTTCTGATACTGTCTATATAGCGTTTATATGTTTTTTGATCAGGCGTGTCTTGTTGTAAAATTCTATGGAGTTCACTTACTAAAGGGAATAAGTCTAATTCACTATCAGACCAATGTTCGATATCATCAAAAGAATTAGCAGGATGTAACACACATTTTAGCCCACCAAAACCTACATATTTTTGTAGTTTATTAAGTTCTTCTGCGTTTGGTTGTCTCTTAAGTTTTTCGAGCGTTAAGACAACTTTGATAGCTTCAATATTATTTTGAAGATGCTCTTTTTTTGAAAATCCCATAGTTATGTAGCATTGATAATTTTTAAAATTATCAATGCATACTGCTAGATTTTCTAGAAGAGATATACTGGCTTTGTTTTGCTGCTTAGAGGTGTTGTTTTACTTTTTAAATAAATAGAGCTGCCTTATCTTTATGAATAATCGAATAGGTAGTAAGAAGACTCCAATAAAACTAGAAAGAGATATTTTGATGACAAAATAAACCACCCAACCAATAATGGGTAAGAATAGAAATACATTAGGAGTAATGCGATTTAAAGCTTTCCAACCTGCGACAAAAGCAGCTCCTATGTAGAAGCCTTGAAGGATTAAAATGCCTTTAGAAGCAGACTCTTTTAGCATGGGGTTACCAATGATGGAATTGCTATACAGCATATAAAAAGATACCATTACACCAAAAGCAAACATTACAAAGAACTCGTTGTAAATTCTCTTTTTTTCAAACCTAATTTCTGCTGGATCGTTAGAATACCTCATAGTTTATTTAATTAGTAGAGATTCGTCCATCCAAAGCTGAATCGTTCCTGTCAATTCAGTATATAATGCATCATACATTTCATTCTCTTCAAAGTTGGCATCTAAGTGATACTGATTAAATACAGGCAAAGTAATGGAATACATTTTTTCTGCAAATCCGCGTAATTCTTTATCCTTAATATCTCTATTAAATTCAGTACAAACAATATTAAAAAGCAGATCCATTTTTGAAAAAGGTAAATCGGAAAATAACACCTGATTAGCAATATGTGATGCTTCTAAATGCGTGTATTTAGAAACAATAGCATTGGTGTAAGTCTCTAGTGCCAATTCACTACGTGCTTCTATAAAATCGGTGTCTTTTGCTAGTTCAGGATAGCTTTTATTTAAGAGCTCTAGCAATCGCAATTGAAAATAAGAAAGGTCTTTTTTTGGGTTGGTAGCATTCATAATAGTTTAGATTTATTTGGAAGGAAAAATAAATACTGAAATTCAATTTATTGAACCTCAGTATTTAAACAAACGATTTTTTAAGGATTTTATTTTTATTTCCTTGCAGGAAATTTAAAAGACGTTTTTCCGTCAGCATTAAGCACTAAATAGGCATCAAAAGTTTTATTGGCTTTACTTTTTAAACCTTTCAGTAAGGAACTCTTGCCATTTTTTAATAATAATTGAATCGCTTTTTCAGACATGATTTTTCCGCAAACATTTCTAAAAAGTAACCACTCACAAGAATCGACAGTACACTTAGCCACTTTAGGAAATAGTTTAACCGATTGTTGTTTGCAATTTGGACATGATAATCGTTCTTTTTGAATGGTTTTAATTTCGGTATTTAAAATCTCTGTAGTGATTTGCTTGGTATGCGTTTCTATTGAACTTTGAAAACTAAGAACATTCATTTCTCCTTTTTCAATATTGGCTAATGATTTTTCCCACACGCCCGTCATGGCTACATTAGCAATGCGTTTGTCTTTCACAATTTTATATACTTGCAATCCCTTATCGGTGGGAACAAGTGCCTTTTTTTGTCTTTGTATATAATTGCGTTTAAATAAAAGCTCAATGGTATTGGCACGAGTAGCAGGAGTTCCTAATCCCACTTCTTTTATAGCAAATCTTTCTTCTTCATTTTCTATTGTTTTTCCTGCATTTTCCATAGCAGATAATAAGGTAGTTTCGGTAAGTAACGGCTTGGGCTGAGTTTGCTTTTCTAATAGGGCAGTATTCTTTATTTTTAAAGATGCGCCTTGTTTTATCTCAGGTAATTCTTGATGATTTCTTTGCCCGAAATGCCCTTTTATTGCACGCCATCCTTCAGAAATAATAACCGTTCCATTGGTGATAAATAGCTCTTCTTTTGCTTTGCATTTTACATTAGAAATCTCTTTGATACAAGGAGCTGATACCGCTTCTAATAAACGAGCAGCAATTAACTGATAAATCATCTCTTCTTGTTTGGTTAAATCCGTAGGAGAATTTTCAGTAATTAGTAAGGCATGATGATCGGTTACTTTATCATCATTAATAATCCGTTTTTGCAATTTTTGCAGGCGTAATTTTTTTGCGTGCTGTTTTAAAAGTTCATTTTTTTCTAAGCTTAGTATTAGCTCTGGTATGAACTGCCACATATCTTGTGAAATATACTTACTTCCTGTTCTTGGATAACTAATCAGCTTTTTTTCATATAAAGCTTGTGCAATATTTAAGGTTTGTAAAGCAGACAAATTATAGGTTGTATTCGCTTGTTTTTGTAAACCTGTAATATCATAAAGTAATGGCGGTTGTTCTCTTTTTTCCTTTTGAATAGATTCAATAACAACTACAGATTTAGAAATAGAAAGTTTATCTATTTCTAATTGCGCCTCTTTTTTAGAGGCAAAAGAAGTTTCTGATTGTGTATGAAAGGTAATCTCATCCACGGTATGTTGAAGTTTAATTTTCCAATACACTTCTGATTGAAATGTAGTATGCTCTTGGTAGCGTTTACAAATCATTGCAAGTGTTGGGGTTTGTACTCTTCCTAACGAATACACCCCATCATTGGCTTGAATACTTAAGGCTTGTGTTGCATTGATCCCTATGAGCCAATCTGCCTGATTACGAGCTTTAGCTGATTGATATAGCGCATCATAATTACTGCCCAATTGTAAATTTTGAAAACCTTGTGCAATTGCTTTATTGGTTAAAGAACTGATCCATAAACGCTGAAAAGGTTTTGTGCATTTTAAATAGTGATAAATGTATCGGAATATTAATTCCCCTTCTCGTCCAGCATCGGTAGCTACAATGATTTTATCACAACGCTCAAAAATATCATTGATAATTTGTAGTTGCTCAAAAGCTCGCTTGTCAGTTTTGTACTCGTTTTTAACTTTTACTTGTCTAGGAATTAATAAAAAATCTTTAGGAATAATAGGCAAACTACTTTTTTGAAATCCTTTAATGCCATAAGCCTCTGGCATTGCTAATCCTACTAAATGTCCGAATGCCCATGTAATGGCATAGTCTTTACCCAACCAATATCCGTTTTTACGTTGGGTAATGCCCAAGTGTACTGCTATCTCGGCAGCTACACTGGGCTTTTCTGTTAAAATGGCTATCATTTTTACAGCTTTTTACCTTTTGGTTTAGCGGTGTTTTTATCCACTTTCTGCTCCTTACCTTTACTGGTTTCTTGCCCTACTTTATCTTTCTTATTATTCGGATTTTTAAATGAGAAATCTATTTTACCACCTTTACCATTTAATTTTAAATAACCTTTATAAGAGTTTCCTGTTTTGCTTAAAAAACCATCGATATAAACGGTTTTACCTTCTTTTAAAAGGGTACGCTGATCTTCTGTGAGTTCTTTTCCTCGAATCATTTTTGGAATTTCACCAGAAGGAGTATGTTCCTTTTTTTGTTGTTTGCTTTGATTAGGTTTATCAAAAATAAATTCTACATAACGTTTATCTGCATTGAATTGTAGGGTAGCATCAAACTCCTTTCCTTTGGAAGATGTCATGCCTTTTAAATCTAAGGATTTACCTTCCTGTAAGGTTTGTTTTTGAGAATCGCTTAAGGTGACTCCTTTAATTTGATTGGGAATTTTAATGTACTCTGATTTTAAAGCAACTAATTCATTGGTCAGTTTATCAATGCTGATAATAGAGGGAATCATTTCACCTGTTTTTAAATTATGTAGGTCAACCACACGTCCCATATTACCTGTTGCCTTTAGATTTTTCTTATCGGCATCACTAAATTCATGACCAAAAAAAGGATAGTTAAGCATGGGTTCTCTTCGAATACCATGTATTGCCATGGTTACTTTTCCTTCTTTGTTTGTCTGTAAGGACAAACGGGCATCTAATCGGCTAAAGGCTGTACCAACATTAAAACTTACGGGTACTAATTCGTTGGTTTTATATCCCTTTAACAAACCATCTAATAGTTTTCTGCTTTCTAGTTTTTCTTTAGTAATACCTAAATTACCTAGCGTTTCCCAATCAATATCTTTTTCTTGATATCGGTATTCACTCTCTTGAGGGGTACTTTCTGTAGAGCCAGATATTTCTTTTTTGTCTGTTGTTGTAGGAGCGATTTCTTGATAATCGACCTCTTGGTCTTTTGCTTGTGTGGTCATTTGTGTTTCTTTTTTTGAGTTAAATTGTGTGGTGTCTATTTCGTGATCCTCCATCATTTTACCCATGGCTTTTGTTGGGTTCTTTAATTGCTCTTTAAAAAGCTTGGTGATTTTTTCTATTTGCTTTTTAGGCACTTTAAAAAACTTAAATCGTGAGGGGTCTTTTGCCTGACGGAAATAATTGGAGAAAAAATTAGAGAGCATGTCTCCGTTTTTATCCACTTTCAAAAAATCATTTTGATTAGCTTCTTTGGGGGCTGTGGTTTCTAATTCCCCGTTTTTATCGAGTCCCTTTACCGCTCTTATTTCTTTGGTTTCTTGGTCCAATACCAATAAAATATCCGAGAATTGTTCAGGTAATTCTTGATTTGTTTCACTCATTTTATTCTTATTTATAATTAGTAATTCATTAAAATTAGAATGCAAAAGGGTTCTGAAATGAGGGAGCTATAAATTGACGTTTTTTGACGGGTGAAAACCTATTTTGGCGTTACAGGATTCTTAAATAAAGCCCTAATAAAATGATTGATATCCGAGAGGCGATAGTAGGTTTTACCGCTAATGGCGTAATAGGGGAGTTTTCCAGAGGAACGATAGCGTTGCAAGGTTCTAGAGCTAACTTTTAAAATGGTTAATACATCTTGATTATCTAATAGCTGTTCGCCTTCAATGACATTTTTTTGACGTTGTAAACGAGCTATTTTCTCATCTAATAAATCAAATCGGTCTTGAATACGATCCATCCAAGCAAAAAATTCTCTTCTATCGAGTTCCATGTGTGAGTAGGTTAAAAATGATGGAACAAAAATGGGATCGTTATTGGGTTTCTATTTCCAAGGATGTGCCAATTGGTAATGGATTTATGAAGCTAGAGAATTGATTATTTGTGTTTTGGGATGAATTAAAAGTAAGATAGAGGTCAATAGTGTTGTGATGTTCAAGGGGATTAATTTTGAAACTAAAAAAGTGTCTGCTGACCTCTAAATTATGGGAAAGAATTATAGTTACTGATCATTTTGTCCTAAGTGAGATTCTAAAGCGTGTTTTAACTGATCTAAAAATAAAGTACGGCTATCTGTTCGGTACTTCATACGATGATAAGTATGATGAATATCGCCTAATTTGATATCAAAGACCTGTTCAAAAACACTTGCTATTTTGCGAATATTTGATTGGGGTATTGATTTAGAAATGTGCAAAGCATAGATAAGTTCTATCATAGAGCTTTTAGAATTTGACCAATTCAAATTCGCTATACTTTGATCATTGGTATAAGACTTATTTTTATCTTCTACATAAGAAGTTAACCTTTCTTCTGCAATGATTAAAGACAATACAGAATCATAAAAAGTAGTAAACTGAAAATCAATAAAAGTAAAAGATTGATTCCCTGTATAAATGACATCATTATCCTTATACCGTAAAAAATAAAGTTCATCTTTATCGGTTCTTCCAGACTTCATGTATTGATAAAAGGAGTTATTACGATAGTATCTTTTATTAGATTTAGAGACCTTTTCAAGGTAATCTGTGTAATGAATGATACTTTTTTTACCGTTCCCAATAGGGCGAGTGATTTCTATATTATAAACATGTTTATAAAAAATCAGCAAGCTATGGATGTTAGGTTTTACCTTTTTGAAAAAATGTATTTCATCATCGGGAGAATTAAAACTAGAAGACACTACGTAACGCTTCATAGATTCTAACTTCTCGTATAAGAAGGAAATCATTTCTTTAGTAGTATCTACTATTGCTTCATTAGACTGTAATTTAATAGATTGATCTTTTTCTGTTACTTCATTTAATATTTTATTGAAAAATGTACACATAACATTATCACAATTAGAATTTTCATTAACCAAAAACTTATACTATGAAAGACGTCTAATTGTTGTATTATGGGGGGACAGTATATTATCAAAAAAAATATGAACAATGAATATCCAATCACTTAGTTTTCATATTTGTCACCAAATTAAAGGATATTTATGTAAACGGAAAAAAGGGTTTAATATTAGCTAGATACGAAAGAATATTTGCTGCAATCTGTTAAATATTAGTTGTTTATTAAGTAATTAGAATTAAGTTGTTTGATCTTTTATCAATTTTATCCTTAAAAAGTTGTAATTTAGCGCATACGAAACCGCATACAGTTTATATAGTTTCGAAATAAATAAAAAATAACAACAACTTGTTTATTAGTTGGTTATGTTTTTTAAAAGTGGGGCTTTAGGTAGCTCGTCGGGCTCATAACCCGAAGGTCACTGGTTCGAGTCCAGTTCCCGCTACTACTTAAAACCCCTTTAAACAAAGGGTTTTTTTTAGTTTTTATGCTTTTCTGTAGCGACCTCGTTTTATAGATTTAATTAAAAAGCACCGTTACGGAGTGCTGTTTTTATAAAAATTAAGTACTGAAAATTTCTAATACCTTTACTGCTTTGTTCATTATTTTCTCATCAATATAATGCTTTTGCAATATATCATCTGTGGAATGAGATGATAGTGATTTCGTATCTCTACTTAATGTTGAATTCAAATAGGTTAAATAAGTTTTTCTTAAATTTTTAAATTGAATATCTCTGCCTATATCTAGTTGCTTGTAATAATAAGAAAATCCTTTTAATAAATTATCCACGATAGCGTAGGTAGAAGTTTTCGTTCTATTTGGCACTAAAAAATATTATCTGTCCTTTTTTTATTTTCATAACCCAATCGATGTAGCAGCTTCAAAAAACTTTTGGTTATTGGAATAATTTTTGGAGCAACATTATCATTAAACCCTTCCCCTTTTTGGCGTTCAACTTTTAAAATACAGACTTTTATGCACGTAGGTTCATGGTTAATTTCATGAATCATATTCCATTTAAGCTCAACAATTTCTTCTCTTCTGCCACCAAACACTATACCATCCAAACCAACCCTGCCAACAATCCTGTTTTAATCCCGTACTGGAATGCGGTAAAGACTTCTGATGTTTTTATTATTGCTATTGGAATTTCAAAAAGGGATTAATAAACTTTAATTTAGACAGTAAAAGCTGAAAAATAAAGAGCTAAAAAACATACAGACTCTTCTTCGTTTATAAGGTTGCTTCTGTTTTTTTTTACATAACTATCTTTATTCTTTAGTAATACACGTAAAATTGACTCAAAAAAAATATCTATATTTGAAACAATCTGTTCAGTTGCAAATTTTTGGCTGGTCTAAAAACTTTAAAAAAAATAGTTTTAATCTCAATAAAATTTACTGAATAGGATAACGATATCAAATTACTAATTAACTTTTTTTATGTCTTTTCTAGCAAAATTAAAAATAAATAACGTAGAATATAATGTCCTTTCTCTAAAGTGGGATATTGAGCAAAACTTTGACGACACAGGATTACCTGTAGAACGTACTCAGGCAGGTCAAATCAAAGTAACTTACGAGTCCACCAAGGATACCGAGATTATCTCTTGGGCTTTATCCAATCGTGGACTTAAAAACGGCGAATTAATATTGTACAATAGAGATAGTGTTTCTACTTTTAGAAAAATCGAATTTAAAGATGCCTATTGTGTAAATTTTAGCGAACAATTTGACAATATTAACAACGAACCTTTACTTTCTGAAATTTTAATTTCTGCTAGGGAGTTAACTATAAAAGACGCCAAGCATGTTAATAATTGGCCTGTTAATTCTTAATTTTTTAGGACTCTAATTTTTACCTTATGGCATTAGATACGCAAATAATTATATTTTTAGATGGAACACGGTTTACCAATATTAACAATTTTTCTTTAAAAGAAAATATGGGTAAACATACCGAGTTTACAGTTACCGTAAGAGGGCAAGATTTGGAAAACCGTATTAGTGGCACCTCTATTTTAGAAAGTAGTCGCAATTATCTTGGCAAACGCTTTAGCTTAGAAATAAGTGGATTGGAAAAATTTGGCTACAAAAGCTTTAACTTTCAAGGCACTATTACCCAAGTAAGAGGACGAAAAGGAAAAGAAGAAAGTGGACTTGGAGATACTATAGATATTGTAGGTTATAGTAATAGTATTTTATTAGACGATGGACCACATATGAATAGCTTTTTGCAAGCTAGTCTTTCCGATATTGTAGAGCAAGCTACTGCTAACTATACCAATTCGGTAATTAAAGTAATAACTGCTCCCGAAAATAACGACCCCATAAGTTATGCCGTACAAAACAAACAAAGCACTTTTAACTATTTGCAATACCTTGCGGCAAGTAACGGGGAATACCTTTTTTATAACACCGATAGGTTGTACTTTGGAAAACCAGACTTAGGCGATCCTATTCAACTTAAATATGGAATAGATTTAAAAGATTTTAGTCTTGGACTTGAGACCCAATCGTTAAATTTTAATTATTTTAGTAACAATTACTTTTCTGAAACCAATACCGAGGCTTTAGGTGCTAACATGAATTCCAATGCTTCGGGGTACACCTCTATGGTAACCGAAGCTAGTACGCAAACTTTTCCAGAAACAAACAAACGCCTATTCTCAACCTTTGAAGACAGTAATCTTCAAAAACGCTTAGATACAGCAGTAAGCTTACAAAAAAAGTTAGCAGAACAAAAACAAGTTACCCTCCACGGAGAAAGCACTAATACAGGTGTGGCTTTAGGAAAAATAATAAGCATAGACAGTTCCGACGGTAGTTTTGGAAGCTATAGAATTACCTCGGTAGAACACACTTGTGGTCTTAAAGGAAGTTACTTTAATAAATTTACTGCCATCCCTTTAGAAATTGATATTTATCCCTTAACGGATATTTCCATAGTTAACAAAGCCCAAGCACAAATTGCAAAAGTTACTAGTACTGCCGATCCTGAAGGGATAAGCCGTATTAAAGTACAATTTCCATGGCAAAAGAATTTTAATGGTACCACCCCATGGATTCGTGTAGCAACACCCTACGCAGGTGGTAACAGAGGGCTGCACATATTGCCCGAGGTTGGAGACGAAATTTTAGTAGGTTTTGAGAATGGCGAAGTAGAACGCCCTTATATGCAAGCAGCCCTATACACAGGGCAAAATAAGCACAACGCCTGGCAAAGTCAAAACAACGACTACAAGGGGCTTACCACCAAAAGTGGACATAGCATAGAGTTAAGAGACACCAAAGGTGGTGAGATGATTACCATTACGGATAAAAATAGTAATATGATTCAGTTAGACACCAATGGCAGTTCCATTGTAATTTCGGCTCCAGAGAACTTAATATTACAAGCCAAAAATATAGATGTAAGGGCAACCGAAAACATACGTATATCCGCAGGTAAAAATAAAATGAATACCATTGGAGGTAATTACATGTTGGAAGCTTCCAATATATTTGAATCTGCCTCCGAAGAATTTAAAAGTAAAGCCAGCGAAATTGTAACCCAAGCAGCAGCAGATATTAGTATTAGCAGCTCTGGAGGCAATGTATCTAAAAATGCTAACGGAAAGGTAAACAACAATAGTGGCGAACAAGCTAACTTATTTTAGACTATGGCAGGACGAATTGTAAAAATTGCCAAAGGCGGGTTTCAAAAAACCGCAGAAAAAAACATTAGCTACTACGCTAAAAACATAAATACCAATGCAGCAGGAAGCGTTAGCGAAACAGGTGGCGATGGCATTATGTTTGGCACTCCAAAACCTGCTGTTCCCTGGGAAATGCCTAATGCAGAATTCCCAGACTATAGTACGTCGTACCAAAAGACTATGCCTAAAGAGGTAGCGAATAACTCTTTTACCCCTCAAAAAAGCTCATCTATTAATAATGAAAGAGAGGACGAAGATTCTACAAATACTAAAAATAAAATAAAAATAACCATTGGAGTGTTTTTTGATGGCACTCTTAACAACCGATACAATACCAAAGCCCGATGGCTTTATAAAGAAAGAAAAGCAGGAAAAAAGCTTGGTAAGGACGAAAATAAACAAGCTGACACGTATAAAACCTGGTACGGAGGTAAAAGATCCGATACCGGTAGTTACGAAAACGACCTCTCTAACGTAGCAAGGTTGGAAAAGTTTTACGATACTAGCAAAAGTACAACAGTCCATGTAAAAGATAAAGTATATGTAGAAGGAATTGGTACCCTAGATGGAGTAAGCGACTCTACTTCGGGCTTTGCTTTTGGAACAGGAGATACCGGTATACGCTCTAAGGTAAAAAAAGGTATTGAACTAATTGCAGACCTTTTATATTTAAAGGCTAAAAGCAAGAAAATAGAAGTCTTAACCATAAATGCCTATGGCTTTAGCCGAGGGGCTGCGGCAGCCCGTAATTTTATACACGAAGTTACTCAAGAGAAAGGTGCCTTTAAAATGAACGGAATTAGAGGCAAAAAAATATACTACAAGGTACCTTATGGTTACTTGGGAGAAGAGTTAGTAAAAAGAGATATAGACATAGACAACCTTTGCAATTTAAAAATTCAGTTTGCTGGGTTATTCGACACCGTATCCTCGCATGATATGAATGGAAACGAAAAAGGAGGAAAAGACGAAAACGGGAAATATGATAGTGATGAGCATAACGATGTAGAGGAGCTGCATTTAGATGCGGTGGGTAAGGCAAATAAAATAGTGCACTTTACTGCTGCGGACGAGCATCGCGAAAATTTCGCCCTAACTACGGTTTCTAAATCTAAAAAAATTGCCGATATAGAAAAAAGCTTCCCAGGCGTGCACTCAGATATTGGCGGGGCATATACTACCAGTACCGAGTATGTAGACGAGCTTATAAACGGTAATAATACTACTAGAGCCCAAGAGCAAAAATGGCTAATGGATCAGGGGTGGTATCGTAAAAATCAGCTTACCAATGGCTATGTAAACTCTAGCACCCTATTTCGTACATATACAAAATTGTCTGGTACACGTTTTATTTATCGTAACTATAGTTTTATACCATTAGAGTTGATGGCAAGGTATAGCAATAACGAAAAAAATATTACTATAGATTTAAACACTTTAAGTGATGACTATAATATATATGAGCAATTACCTAGCGAGGAGAACAACTCAATACCTTTGCTAACCCCCCTGCAAAAAAAAGCGCTTACCGATATTAAAAAACGTTTGGAAAACTACGTGTTCCATAACGATACTAAAATTGTATATTATACCAAAACCGAACTGGCAGCCAAACAGTCCGATTTCGAAATTATACAAAAACAAAAAGACCACGATATGTTGTGGGTGCTGCGCAATCAATTCTTTCATTTCTCGGCCAATTTCGATTGGATAGGGATGGATCCCAACATAGAAAATGGTACCCGAAAACGTAAACAATTCGAAGGATAATGTTATACAAAATACCAAGTTTATT